>JBMYPM010000132.1:0-4304 GCA_049600275.1 Porticoccaceae bacterium
GACAATGAAAAAGCTGCCGCCATGGCAGGAGGGTGATACGCCAGTGTCGCTTAGCAGCTAAATGTAAATATCTAATACCTGCCTAAGAAACCCTGCCTAAGAAACAATGATTAATACTATTGCACCCAGTCTATAACCACCTTCACCTCGGCTTCATCCGGGGCGGTTGCAGCTGGCTGGCCCAGTTTAAAGCGCAGTCCCAATTCTGGAATATTGGCGCCGCCAAAGGGCAGGTAGGGGTTTTGGTAGCGATTGGGGCGCGCATCTGAAAATTCACTCACTGGCGGATAGGCAGTGGACTGTTCACGAACCATGGTGCTGTCCTGGATGCCGTAGACTGAGGTGCCATTGGTAAATGGTTTGAGCGCAAAGGGTGCATCGCCGGAGTGCCGGTTGCGCAGTACACGGTCGTAGAGTCGATATTCGGTGATGTCATTGCGGATTCTCAGGTCAAACAATGTGGAGGCACCCTTGTATTTAAGTCTATCGGCACCGGGCAGCAGCTCGTTAATCAATGTATAGCCATACATCAACTGGCGACCATCCCAGTTTAAGGACTCGACCGGTGGCAGGCCATTGGCCAGGGATTGCCTACAGCGCTGGCGGTCTTCGATACTCACATCACTGGCATAAAATGCCGCGCGGCGCTGGTGGCACATCACGTCGACAAAGCTCTGGTGCAACCAGGGCTGGGCCTCTTCATCAAACTGGTAGAAAGTCCAGCCATCTTTATTTTGCAGATACTTTTCGGGTACGCCGGGAAGGTTAAATTCCTGAGGGTTGGCATCGACCAGGAGAAGGAAGCCATTGCCCGGGCCGAACTGCGCCGGTTCATTTTGGCTCCAGAGATATTCACCGTTGTAGTACCAGGCGAGAACCCCGGGACGGTAGTTGGCACTAAAGGCTTTCATCTCGCCGGACTGGTCTTTATAAAATGAGAAGCCCGGTTTGGCCAATCCGGCATCGTAGTTTTTCACCTTTTTAAAGCTGGCGTAGGGATCGCGGTATTCGAGCAGGTAATAGTGCGGCACGGCAATACGGTGATGGCCGCCACTGATGGTAAAGCCCTGGCTGCTCCAGCCCTGTATGCTGCCAGTCTCAAAATCTTCCCGGTAATCAATGGCTGGCAGGGCGATATTGTCGATCAGTGCGGCATCTTCAACGGCGGCGCCATCGGCAAAGTAATGGAAACGAATAGAGACCTTTTTGCCGCGATAGGCTTCAAGATTGAATTCCCCCTTAATCCACTGGGCGGTTTCACAGGGATCCACAACAGTGCTACCAACACGATCTTCAGCCAGGGTTTTATCTATCTCGGGGTTACAGCCGCTGGCGATTTCAACTTTGCCATCGCCATCCATATCGCCGGATCGGCCACTGAATCCGGGAATTGACCCCATGCCCTCATGGCCTTTTTTCGACGGCATAATGCTTGTGGTATCCGTTGCACTGGTTTTGTCTGTGGGTAGCAGGCGCTGATAGTCACCGCCATCGGTCGCGGCTTCTATATACAGGTAATCCCAGTCCGATTCTATTTTAAACCAGGTGTCGAAACTGAGTATGAGCGGGGTATCGGCCGCAGCACTGCCGAGGTCGAAAGTGCGAGTCAGGAAGTTGTTCAGGTCATTGCCCTGGCCGGAATAGACGGCGTAATTGCCCTGGTCCTCGCCCAGGGGGCCAAGATTTAGCTCGCGGATCTTTGGCGGCAGGATAACCATTATCGAATCGCAAACCCCGGCGCTGTTGATACCGCCGGTTTTATTCGTCCAGTGATTCATCGTCTTAAGATACATAGAGCTGCGCTTGTCACCGCCAAACCCCGGTGGCCTGACAATACAGGGCTGCATCCAGCCCAATACCATGCGCGACCAGCTTGTCATCTCCTGGGGCTCTGGTGATGCAGTTGATGACATAACTGCCCAGGAGGCGGTGGAGTTGTTAGTGGCGCGGGCGTAGATATCCGGCAGTCCCAGTGAGTGACCGAATTCGTGGATAAAGGTGGCTACCTCGGTGTATTCCGATTGCATATTGTAATCGTAGAGCCACAGGTCCTTTTCGATCTCTATGCCGCCGCGGCCATTAACCATGCCCTCAAGGGTCGGGCCCTTGCCGAGATCGCGGTTGATCGAGCCGCGGTGAGGCCAGATGCGGTCGGCGCAATCCTGCTCTGCCTTGGTCAGGCTGTCAAAAACCGAACTGTCGGCATTGCTGGTAAATTTCTCCCCCAGTTTGTAGAGCCCCTGGCAGGAGGATTGGCCCTTGCCGGCGTAAACTATAACCAGGTGATCCAGGTAGCCATCGGCTTCAGCGCGATTGTTATCGCCGTCAAAATCCTGGGGATCCCAGATATCGTAGTCTTTCCAGGGAAAGTCGGGATTGTCTTTATAGGCTGCGCGCAGCGCATCGGCGACCAGCTCATCGGTGTGGTCATCGTTGCGCCAGCTGCCATCGGCATTCTGCAATGGCCGTCCATAATGTGACAGGGGTTTGTCGACTTTGGCAATCGGCATAATATTGCCGGTCACGTTGTAGAGTCCTTTAGATTGGTGGCGATAGTAGTGGGAGAGTGTGCCGGACTTGGGTTTTTTAACACTGCCGCCAAATAGCAGTTTCTGGAAGTAGTCGCGATTTTTGCGCTTCTGCTTTTTCTCTCCGGCGAAGCGCTCATAGCCGAGTTCAGGAAATTCCACAGCGATCACCAGCAGGCGATGGGGGCGATCTGGTGGGGCGAGTATCGGTTTGATTGAATCGGTTTTAATCTGCGGGCTGCCGAGTTTATCGAACTGCAGGTTGGCGAGATTGTCGATCATCCGCTCTGCTTCAAGATCAATGGCCAGGGTCGAATTTGTGCTTATAAAGCAGATAAAAAAGAAAATTTTTGCGCAAAGAGAGCGATTAAAAATCATTTGTTTCTCCTGGGGAGGTCTGGATCTTGTTATTATGCCCGACTGAATTATATTGACGATTGTAAATCCCATCGCCTCATCCATAGCCAGATTATAGGCTGTTTGTTGCAGAACATACTTACAGGATAATAAATGTTTGGCTTTTTTGAACGGCTGATCAACCCATTTCCAGCCGAATCTCCCCAGCAACCACCCCGTGGAATCTACCAGTTCTGCCGCTATTACACCCGCGGCATAGAGCATTGGTTGATTTTGATGGCATTTTTGACGGCGATTACTGCGGTTTCTGAAGCTCTGCTGTTTGGCATTCTCGGCCAGGTGGTGGACTGGCTGGCGACCAGTGATCCAGATACCTTCTATGCTGACTCCTGGCAGACCCTGGTCGCCATGACAATCTTTATGCTGGTAGTAATTCCGCTTGCCAGCGCCCTGCACTCACTGGTGGTGCACCAAACGCTGATGGGCAACTTCCCCATGATTGTGCGCTGGATGGGGCATCGATACCTGCTGAGCCAGAGTTACAGCTTTTTCCAGAATGAATTCAGCGGCCGTATAGCCACCAAGGTGATGCAGACGGCCCTCGCTGTGCGCGATACGGTGATGAAACTGCTTGATGTAATCCTGTTTGTGATTATTTACCTGGTCACTATGTTGTTACTGGTGGCCAGTGCAGATCCGCGGCTCTGTGTGCCGCTGCTGGTATGGCTATTACTCTATGCCACATTGCAGCGCTACTTTGTTCCGCGCATGAAAAATATCGCCATGTTGCAGGCGGATGCCCGCTCACTGATGACCGGGCGGGTGGTGGATAGCTACACCAATATCCTCACCCTCAAGCTGTTCTCGCGTAATTCCCGTGAGGCGGCCTACGTTAAGGATGGCATGACCGAATTCCTGGATACGGTGCACCCGCAGATGCGGCTGGTGACTCAGCTTAATATTTGCCTGTGGATACTCAATATGCTGCTGGTATTCAGTACCGGGGCTCTGGGTATCTATCTCTGGACGCTGGGCAGTGTGACGCCAGGCGCCATAGCCGTTGTGTTTAGCCTGTCCATACGATTAATCGGTATGTCCCACTGGATTATGTGGGAGATTGGCAGCCTGTTTGAAAATATAGGTACGGTACAGGATGGCATTAACTCCATCTCAATCCCCCACGGCATAACTGATTGCGACAATGCTGCGGATATTAAAGTGCCGCGGGGAGAGATTACCTTTGACCAGGTAGACTTTGCCTACAATGAAGATGAGCAGGTATTTGACCAGCTCAACCTGGCAATTGCCTCTGGGGAAAAGGTGGGTATCGTCGGGCGCAGTGGTGCCGGTAAATCGACTTTAGTCAGCCTGCTGCTGCGTTTTTACGATACTCAGGGCGGCAGCCTGAGTATCGACGGC
>JBMYPM010000133.1:0-4297 GCA_049600275.1 Porticoccaceae bacterium
GCGCGCGGGCGCAATCTCGTCATTGATCCGCTCGAAAAGACGCTTTTTAGCCTCACCCCAGGCGATACCCTTGGCAAATTCCTCGCGCATTTCAGCGGTCTGCTGTTCACTGGCAAAGGCCTTCCAAATTTGGAATACCGCAGAGGTATCCGGATCTTTTGGTTCCCCTGGCTCAAGCAAATTGGTTTTAATTTTGTTGATATGTTTCTTGAGCTTTTTGGCCGTTAAAAACAGCGGAATGGTATTGCCATAGCTTTTGCTCATCTTGCGTCCATCCAGACCCTGGAGAACCGCAACATTGTCATCGACTACCGCCGTGGGCAGGACAAAGTGTTCGCCGTAGTGGTGATTGAATCGCCCGGCGACATCCCGCGCCATCTCCACATGCTGTATCTGGTCTTTACCCACAGGTATCTTGTGAGCATTGAACATGAGAATATCTGCCGCCATTAAAATCGGGTAGCTAAACAGCCCCATATTGATTCCAAAGTCAGCATCTTCACCAGCCTCTTCATTGGCCTGTACCGAAGCTTTGTAGGCATGGGCGCGGTTCATTAGACCCTTGGCCGTCATACAGGTAAGGAACCAGGTCAGTTCGGTAATCTCGGGAATATCCGACTGGCGATAGAAAGTAACCTTGTCTGGATCCAGGCCCAGCGCCAACCAGGCGGCGGCAATCTCAAGGGTGGATCTATGCACTAACTCGGCGTCCTGTGCCTTGATCAGCGCGTGATAGTCGGCCAAAAAGAAAAAGGATTCCACGTCGCCACTGCGACTGGCTTCAATGGCGGGACGAATGGCGCCCACATAGTTGCCTAAATGGGGAGTTCCCGAAGTTGTAATACCGGTTAAAACGCGCTGCTTACTCATAATAATTTTGTTAACTCTAAATCAATGACAGGTTAAACCCAATTTTGCTTTTATCCGGCTATGATAATCTATCTTGCATAGGGGCGCAGTTAAACCTTGGCTAGTTATCTATTCACTGGCCAATTCAACCTGAAGTTTTCCAGGCAGATTAAAAAAATGTGTTAACACTGCTGTTAAACGTTGCGGGTCTGCCGATCCTGTTACTTCGCGACAGGAGTGCATGGCCAACTGGGGAATCCCCACATCCAGGGTTGGAACACCCAGCTTGGCTGAGGTCATAGGGCCAATGGTACTGCCGCAACCCAGGTCACTGCGCGAGACAAAAGTTTGCACTGGCACTTCCACCGCTGCGCAGATCTGTTTAAACAGGCTTGCGGTTATTCCATTGGTGGCATAGCGCTGCTTTACATTCACTTTAATCACCGGACCGCCATTGAGCAGCGGGCTGTGACCCTTGTCGTGCTTGCTGGCATAATTTGGATGCACGGCATGGGCATTATCACAGGAGATCAACAGGGAATTGCCCAACACCCGGGATTTACTGGCGGTCTCTCTATTGTGCTGGCATAGACGTTCAACCACAGATTCCAGAAATGGGCCATCGGCACCTACAGAGGAGACACTGCCAACCTCTTCATGATCATTGCAGACGATTAGCGAAGTGCTATCGGTCTGTGCTTCGATCAACGCCTTGGTCGCAACAAAACAGCTAAGCAGATTATCCAGTCGCGCCGAGGCAAAAAATTCTTTTTTCAGACCCAATGTGGCAGCCTGCTGAACATCATAGAAGCACAGCTCATAATCCATGACCTGCTCACCATCGTTTAGAAAACGTTCACAGAGCAATTGCTGGAAGTCCTGCTTCTCCTTAGCCTGCATAAGTATCGGTGGAATATCGGTCTGGGCATTCACTGTGCGGCCACTGTTTGCCTCGCGATCCAGATGGATGGCAAGACTTGGGATCATAGCCACAGGCTCGTGAAAATTAACCAGCTTTTGCTTTAACTGGCCATTTTTATCGGTGTAGATCAATCGACCAGCAATCGACAGGTCGCGATCAAACCAGGGATTTAATAGAGCACCACCATAGACCTCGACACCGAGCTGATAGTACTGGTTATTTAACATTTCCGGTTGCGGCTTAACCATCAGGCAGGGGCTATCTGTGTGCGCACCGGCCATACGAATTCCGGTTTCAGCAAGGCTTTCGGTTCCGACAACAAAGGCAATAAGGGACGAACCATTGCGAGTGACAAAATATTTACCGCCTGGCTGCAGCGACCAGTCTTCAGCTTCGCTAAGCGAGCTAAAACCTGCCTCTGCAAGCATTTCAGACATTGTGGATACAGCATGAAACGGGGTTGGCGACTGGTCGAGGAATTCGCCCAGTTCACGATTAAATAATTCTTTTGCGGTCATTTTCAATTCCTTTGTCCTTGGTTTTTCTTACCCTGCTCTTCAGAGTGCCTCTTGTTTGCGCATTCTAGCCCGGCCAACAAACTTGATGTCTCCCATCACCACATCCACTAAAAAAGCGATGTGTTTATTCATAAAAGTTACCCGAGATACCCATATAAACTACTGCCAGACAAGATAGATCAACAGCGCACCCAGCAGCATTCGATAAATAACAAATGGCAACATACCGATCTGCTGAATCACTTTCAAAAACAGTTTGATACAGAGATAAGCCGTAATGCCTGATAGTACGGTTCCAATGGCAATCATAGTCCAGTCGACCGATTCAGCGCTGATTAATTCCAGCCCCTTTAAGCCACCGCTAAGAATAATAATAGGAATGGCTAACAAAAACGAAAAGCGTGCCGCGGTTTCGCGGTCAAAACCCAGGGCCAGTGCAGCGGTAATGGTAATCCCCGAACGCGAGGTACCGGGAATCAGGGCCAGCGCCTGGGCACCACCAACAACCAGTGCCGATTTCCAAGTAAACTCAGTGATACCGCGCTGACCTTTGCCGCGGAGATCTGCCCATGCCAATAACAGGCCAAAGAAAATTGTTGTAAATGCAATCACCGACATAGAGCGCAGGTGCAGCTCAATCATCCCTCCCAAAATCAGGCCGGTAAGCCCTGCAGGCACTGTACCGAGAATAATATACCAGGCCAGTTTACTTTCGGGACTGTGGCGACGCACAAACAGACTATCCAGCCAGGCTTGAGTGAGGCTGACAATATCGTTGCGGAAATAGATAATTACAGCGATTAACGATCCAACATGAACCGCCACATCAAAAGCCAGACCCTGGTCGGGCCAGCCGAGTATTTCTGATGGCAATATTAAATGCGCGGAGCTTGAAATTGGCAAGAATTCAGAAATACCCTGAATAATGGCTAACCAAACTGCTTGGAAATAATCCATGATTTAGATGATCCTTAAGGTTTAATTGCTCTTAATGGTGTATGTTTTTTCCAGGCGTCGGTTCCGCGCAGATAGACCAGATCTACCTGGTCGACCGGCACTGCCCGACCCTGAGCAAAGTGCGCAAGGGCAATATCTGCCAGGTCCAATGCATCCGGGTAGAGTGCCTGGAAAATATGGCTATAGGTTTCTGCGCTTTCAAACAGGCTGTTCGCCTCACCAACAATAACGCTGGGCTTTAATCTTTCACAGAGTAGCAGTGCATCCTCTTCAGTCAACAGCTGATCTTCGATGGCAGCTGTAAAATAACCACTGCTATCCAGCTGGTAAGCACCGCAATTGAATTCCCCCATACGTGCATCAAGTAGCGACATAACAAGAGAAGTAGAATCTATCTTTGCTGAATACCTGCGCCTGTAAGTTTGCGCCATAACCTCTAGTGTAGAGACTGGAATTACCGGAATATCGGCACCAAAGGCAAGACCCTGGACGGTGGAGAAACCTATCCGCAGACCAGTAAACGAACCCGGACCAACTGTGACCGCAAGTGCATCAAGGCTATCTACCGTTAAACCAGCTTCGCACAAAACCTCATCGATCATTCCCATAATTAGCCTTGTATGGGAACGTGGCTCTTCGGAATAACGGGAAAGTTTTTTATCGCCAACAACCAGAGCAACCGAGCAAGCAGGGGTAGAGGTTTCAATCGCCAATATTGATGTCATAGTTAAAAAACCCTAGTGATAGGGGGTGCTATGGAATTTTTGAGGGCAAAAAAAATCCCCCACCAGAATGGCAGGGGATTTTACAGGTCTACAGGCAATTAAACTATTACGATTTTTTCGCAGTAGCTTTCTTGGCTGGCGCCTTTTTTGCAACGGCTTTCTTTGCAACGGCTTTTTTGGCCACGGGCTTTTTAGCAACTGCTTTCTTAGCGGCTGGCTTTTTCGCTGCTGCTTTCTTGGCTGCTGGCTTTTTGGCTACCGCTTTTTTAGCTGCCGGCTTCTTAGCAACGGCTTTCTTCGCCGCTGGCTTTTTGGCTACCGCTTTT
>JBMYPM010000134.1:0-4274 GCA_049600275.1 Porticoccaceae bacterium
AGCTAATCACTGGAATATTGTGCCAAGGCTTAATAGGTACGCCGCAGGAGGGGCAGCGCGAAGCGGGCATAGCCAGGGAGATATTTTCTGTGGGCTCCGATGGCAGACCTAAAAAGTCTTCCGACTCCCGACGCCAGTTATTTTTTAGCTGTTCCGGAAAGCGCAGAATAACCACATTGAGAAAACTGCCGATAATCAGGCCAAAGGGCAGGGCGGCCAGTGCCAGTGCAGAATGTGATAAGCCGGTATCTAAAAACATAAGTCATTCACAGATAAGCAATTAGTGGTTTGAGCGCTGGTTTGACCGGCACTGGTTTATAGGTATTAAAACGATTAACTCACCTTAATTTAGACTAACTCTTCCAACAGCACCCAATTATGTGGTGAATAGCAGACAATGTCATCCCGGCAGTGGGCTAATTTGGATAACCTGTTTTAAACGACTTTTTTAAACAACATTACCCAACTGGAATATCGGCAGGTACATAGCAATCAACAGGCCGCCAACCAGAACACCCAGTACCGCCATAATCATCGGTTCCAAAAGGCTGGTCAGGTTATCCACGGAATTGTCCACCAGCTCCTCATAATGGGTTGCCGCCTTCTCCAGCATCTCGTCCAGTGCCCCGGACTCCTCGCCAATAGCTGCCATCTGTTGCAAGAGGATAGGGAACATACCACTCGACTTAATCGCCTGCTGTAACTGGATACCTGTAGTCACATCATCGCGAACCTGCAGTATCGCATCATGGTAGAGAGCATTGCCGGCGGCACCGGCCACAGACTCAAGGGCATCGACAATTGGAACACCAGCGGCAAAGGTCGTTGCCAGGGTGCGGGCAAAGCGGGCGACAATTGCATCGTAGACAATAGCCCCAACAATCGGCACTTTGAGTATGTATTTATCCACCCCATAGGCAAATTTCTTTGACCTGAAGCGCGCCTCCTTAAAGCCGTAAATGGCCGCTGCGATAACAACCAGAACAACCATCCATGAATTTTGCAAAGCCTCGGACAGGCCCAGTACAAAAAGGGTAAAGGCAGGCAGATCGGCGCCAAAACTGCTAAAAGTCTCGGCAAAAACCGGCACCACCTTAATTAACAGAATCGCAGTAACAATAAGAGCCACCACCAGAACGGCAATAGGGTAGGTCATGGCCTTTTTAATTTTTGCTTTAAGCTGCTCGGTCTTTTCCTTATAGGTGGCCACCCGATCGAGCATGGTCTCTAGGGCCCCGGCGGTTTCACCGGAATCCACCAGGCTGCAAAACAGATCATCAAAATTACGCGGGCTCTTGCGCAGCGCATTGGCAAATCCACCGCCTGCGGCAACATCATCGCGAATCTGGAAAATCAGTTCTTTCATCGATTCATTGTCGAAACCGTCGGCAACAATATCAAAGGACTGCACCAGGGGAACACCGGCCTTCATCATGGTCGCCAGCTGCCTGGTAAACAGGGCGATATCCGCGGGAGTAATTTTCTTTCTGCGACTGAAAAGGGGTTTGGGCTTCTTTTTTACCGATGTGGAAATAATGCCCTGCTTGCGCAGCTGACCCTTGGCCAGGGATAGATTGTCAGCGCGCAACTCGCCCTCAACTTTTTCTCCCCTGCGGTTTTTTCCCTTGTAAACGAATAACTGGGTTTCGGCAATTGTGGCCATGGAGTCTTCCTTCCTTTGATCTGTGCAATTTTTTGTGGCTGGTTAGTCCTTGGTAATGCGGTTGGCTTCTTCAATACTAATTAGACCAAGAGCGGCCTTGCGTAAAGCAGATGCACGCAGCGGCCTAAAGCCCTCCTTGACTGCTGCATCGAGAATATCCAGGGAGCTTCCACCCTCCATAATGATGCGCGAAATTGCCGGGGTGATTTTAAGGGTTTCATAGACACCCACCCGACCCTTGTAACCATTGGTGCAGGCGGCACAGCCGACCGGCTTGAACAGCGTGATCTCTTCGCGGGGCATGCCGATATTGTCAAATCCCTCTTCGCTAAAAACATTGTCGGGAATATCGTCAAATGGCTGGCGACACTGCTGGCAAAGTTTGCGGCCCAGGCGCTGGGCAATAATAAGGTTGACCGATGTCGCCACATTAAATGATGGCACGCCCATATTTAGCAGACGGGTCAGGGTTTCCGGGGCACTGTTGGTATGCAGGGTAGAGAGAACCAGGTGACCGGTCTGGGCAGCTTTAATGGAGATTTCCGCAGTTTCCAGGTCGCGGATCTCACCGACCATCACCACATCCGGATCCTGGCGTAAAAAGGAACGCAGCGCCTCGGCAAAAGAGAGACCGACACGCATATTAATCTGCGTCTGGTTAATCCCTTCCATATTAATTTCAATGGGATCTTCCGCCGTGGAAATATTGCGCTCGGGGGTGTTGAGAATATTTAAGCCGGTATAAAGGGAAACGGTCTTACCGCTACCTGTGGGGCCGGTCACCAGAATCATCCCCTGTGGACGGGCCAGGGCCTCCATGTACAACTCTTTTTGATCCTCTTCATAACCCAGGGCATCAATGCCCATCCTGGCGCTGCTCGGGTCGAGAATACGCAGCACAATTTTTTCACCAAACTGCAGCGGTAATGTATTGACCCGAAAATCAATCGCCTTGTTTTTTGAAAGCTTAAGCTTAACCCGGCCATCCTGGGGAACCCGCCGCTCGGATATATCCATACGCGACATCACCTTTAAGCGGGCGGCCAGTCGCGGTGCCAGGTTGGTCGGCGGCTTAGACATCTCCTGGAGAATGCCGTCGATACGAAAACGCACACGGTAGGATTTTTCATAGGGTTCAAAGTGGATATCTGAAGCGCCAAGGCGAATGGCATCGAGGAGCATCTTGTTTACAAAGCGCACAATAGGCGCATCGTCTTCAGTACTATTAGTACCGCTATCAACCTGGTCCTCATCATCCAGTGCCTCCATATCCAGGTCATCGAGATGAACATCATCTATGGTGCCCAGGGCCTCACCAATATCCCCATCATTGGCGCTCTCAAGCCACTTTTCCAGCGTTTCGTTAATCTCCGAATAGAGTGCCAGCACAGGTTCCACGGCAATACCGGTTTGAAATTGAATCTCGGTAATCGCTCTCTGGTTGGTCGGGTCGGCAATCGCCATATAGAGTCGATTGCCCCGCTGCACCAATGGGATAGCCTGGTGTTTTTTCAGTAATTTGGTGTCCACCAGATCCTTGGGGAAGCTGTCCGGATTGTGTTTTTCAAGGGCATAGAGGGGTATGCCAAACTCTTTTGCTGCGGATTTCCCGATCTGCTCGGAGGAGAGCAGATGCTTATCGCAGAGATACTGTACCAGTGAAATTTTACTGGTCTTGGCACAGGCCGTCGCTTCTTCAAGCACAGTTGCTGCGATAAGTTGATCGTCTACCAGACGCTTTGGTAAGCCATGTAAAGCAATTTGCGGTATGTTCATAGGCGTAAAACCACTCTGTATTGTTGTTACAGGCGAGTCTAATAAGCGCTCAAATTTCATGCTGTGCCAAACCCCACATAACAAAAAATATTATGTGAACCAGGGGGCACTTTTTTTAAAAACAGTCGGCACCCTCGAGCTGGCCTTAGACTCTTATGTTGTCGCAAAAAAATAGAGAGGCATTTTCTTCACAGCTTAATTACTGGCAGCTGCAAATTAATTTACGGGTTGATTTATTGTGATTATTAATTTGCGAATGGCTTTGATTTAAGCCTAGTCAAAATAATTCTCTTGTCGAGAAATTTGAAAAAAGCTGAGTGACAAAAAAAGTCACAAATTGACAGTCAGGGAACAGGAAATGGATGCCAGGGACTGCCGTAAAAACTACATTTTTATTTAACCTGTTGAATTAAAACGATAAAAAAATTTTGGCACGCCAATTGCTCAACTCTAAACCGAAAGTTGTTAAAACTAATTTTGCAGTTAACTGGATTTACATATTTTTTATTTACGGATATTTACGGAAACTAATGGAGAGTGACAATGAAAATGACTATGGATAAAAAACAAAAAGGTTTTACCCTTATTGAATTAATGATTGTAGTAGCCATTATTGGTATTTTGGCCGCTGTGGCACTGCCGGCTTATCAAGACTACACAACCCGTGCTCGTGTAACGGAAGGCCTAAGTTTGGCTCAATCCGCAAAGCTTGCTGTAAGTGAAACCGCTATTACGAATAACGCGTTGCCTGCAACCCAAGCGGCTACTGGTTATACAACGCCAGCAGCTACAGATAATGTTACTAGTGTCGCCATCGCTGGCGACGGAACTGCCG
>JBMYPM010000135.1:0-4221 GCA_049600275.1 Porticoccaceae bacterium
TGGTGAGCATATTTCCCCAGCTGGCCATAGGGGGTTGAATACCCAGGCCGAGGAAGCTGAGAACCGATTCCAGTAGAATTACCGAACCCACGGATAGAGTCACCGCGACAATAATGGGTGACAGCAGATTGGGCAGAATATGGCGAAACATAATATGTCGGTCACTGGCACCAATACCCTGGGCGGCCATAACAAATTCCCGCTCCTTTAAGCTCAGGGTTGCACCGCGAACCAGGCGAGCAACGGTGGTCCAGCCGGTAAGTGCAACAATTAAAACAATTCGATAGAAACTCACATCCTCTGACTGCACTACGGCTTCGGGAAGGCCAATTTTATTCAGGTCGATAGCTGCCAGCACAATAAGCAGTGGCAGAAGAGGCAGGGCGATAACACTGTCGGTCAGGCGCATTAACAGCGCATCCAGGCGACCGCCAAAGTAGCCGGCACAGAGGCCGATAACTGTCCCAATTGAGGCCGCGAAACAGGCCGCAGTCAATCCGGTAAACAGTGAGATACGGCCACCGTAGAGCAATCTTAAAAACACATCCCTGCCCAGTTCATCGGTGCCCAGGGGATGCTGCAGTGAAGAGCCGGCCATACGGTTATAGAGATCGACCTGGTTGGCACTGACCCCGAGCCAGCTCTCAAATAGAGGGGCGATAATAACCAGCAGGATCATACTGAGTAGAACGCAGGCGCTGAATATAGCCAGTCGATGTCGGCGAAAGCGGCGCATAGCGAGAAACAGCGGTGAGTTTTGATTGATCATTTGCTGTCTCCACCAATAACAATTCTCGGATCCAGCCAGGCGTAGCAGATATCGGCGAGAAGGTTGCCGGCCAGGGTAAGGGCTGTGGCAAATAAAAGGGCTACCAGGGCGAGATTAAAATCATTGCCCATCACTGAATCAAATATCAGTTTTCCCATTCCCGGCCAGGAGAAGATGGTCTCGGTAATCAGCGCCCCTGAAAACAGAAAGCCAAAATCCAGTGCCAGGATAGTCACCACGGGAATCATGGCATTGCGCAGTGCGTGCTTCCAGATAACCCGTTTGTTATCTGCACCTTTGGCACGGGCGGTGCGAATATAGTCCTGGCGCAGTACCTCGAGCATTGACGAGCGCACATAGCGGGAATGGCCGCCAATACTGACGATGGTAATGGTGGCCACTGGCAGTACCATATATTTAATCTGCTCGACAAAGGGTGCGCCATCGACAGCGATGCCCCCGGCGGGAAACCAACCGAGAAAGACCGAGAAGATAATGATCAGCATCAGCGCCAGCCAGAAAGAGGGGATCGAGATACCGGCAAAGGCAAACAGGTTAACCCCGTAGTCCACCGCTGAGCGCGGTTTTGAAGCGGCGAAAGTTCCCACTGGAATGGCGATGCAAATAGAGAGAATAAACGCAGTACCCATCAGCACAACGGTATTTTTCATCGCAGGAAACAGCACATCCAGCACTGGCTGGCCAAACAGTCGCGAGTAACCGAGATCGCCACCAAGGGCAGTTCCCAGCCAGTTGAGATAGCGCTGGTGTATGGGAAGATCGAGTCCAAATAGCTGGCGCAGTGCCGCCGCATCTGCAGCGGTCATATTCGGGTTTGCACTGATCATAAGGTCTATGGGGTCGCCGGGCATCAGGCCAATCAGCGCATAGATAACAAATGACATAACCATTAATACCAGCAGCGACTGCACTATCCGGGTCAATAAAAACCATTTCATAACTGATCCCTCGGGCTGTCCAGCTGATCTGTATTAACCCTGTCCGCTGCGCTATTGTCCTGGTAATGGTGACAGGCAGAAAAATGTGTGTCGCTGACCTTTGCCATCGCGGGTAATTGCTCGCGGCAAATATCCGTGGCGCGTTCACAGCGCGGATGAAAAGGGCAGCCTTCGGGTGGACTGATCGGGCTCGGTGGATCGCCCTGGAGAATTCTGCCAATTTTGCTCTTGTTTGGGGTTACCGTTGGTACCGACCGCAATAGAGACTGGGTATAGGGGTGACGGGCATCGCTAAATAGACTGTCGCGATCTGCGATCTCGACAATTCTGCCCAGATACATCACCGCGATACGATCCGCCAGATGGTGAACTACCGCCAGATCATGGCTGATAAACAGGTAAGTTAAATTGTACTGTTCTCGCAAATCCTTCATCAGGTTAAGGATTTGGCTCTGCACCGAGACATCCAGTGCCGAAACCGGCTCATCGGCAACAATAAAGGCCGGGTTGAGCACCAGTGCTCGGGCTATGGTGATGCGCTGACGCTGGCCACCGCTAAATTCATGGGGATATTTCGCCAGATCTGCCTTCGATAGTCCCACGGCTTCGAGGAGCTTAGCGGCCCTTTTTGAACGGCTCTCGGCACTATTGTTGCTCTTATCTTGGTCCGGGAAAATCTTCATCGGCTCGGTAAGAATGCTCTCTACCGTATGCCTTGGGTTTAGGGATGACATAGGATCTTGAAAGATCATCTGCACATGTTGGCGTAGAGGTTTGAGCTGGCGGTTTTTTAGGCCATCAATAGCATTGCCGGCAATCGATAACTGACCTGCACTGGGCTTATAGAAAAGCGAAAGCATTCGCCCAAGAGTGGTTTTGCCACAGCCGCTTTCTCCGACCAGTGCCAGTGTTTCGCCGGCATTAATTGCCAGGCTAACATCGGTGACTGCCGCCACAGTTTTCTTTTCCCAGCCTTTATCGGTTGCGACCTTGGTGGCAAAGGTTTTTGTTAGGTTAGTCGCTTCGACTATAGCTTGACCCTTATCCATGGCCGACCTCATAGCAGGCTGCACTGTGACTGTCGGTTAGCTGAATAGACATAGGTCGTTCTGCAGTGCAGGTTTCACTGGCAAGCTTGCAGCGCGGCGCAAAGCAGCAGCCCTGAGGGCGCTCTGCGGGTGTCGGTACGCGACCGGGAATTGCTGGAAGTCGATCGACACTAATATCAATTCTCGGTGTGGTATTGAGTAGGGCAGTGGTATAGGGGTGCTTGGGTTCGACAAGGACTTCGGTTGCTGTTCCCTGTTCAATAACCCGGCCTGCATACATCACCGCGATCTCGTCGGCCATGCGCGAGACAACGCCAAAGTCATGGCTGATAAACAATATGCTAGTGCCAAACTTTTCCTGTAGATCGTGCATCAGATCTAGTATCTGTGCCTGAATAGTGACATCCAGAGCAGTGGTTGGCTCATCGGCAATCAGAATATCCGGTTCACAGGCCAATGCGATAGCGATCATCACGCGCTGGCGCATACCGCCGGAGAGTTGATGAGGATAGTTGTTGGCTCGAGACATTGGATCGGGAATACCCACCGCTTCAAGCATTTCAATAGCGCGTTGATAGGCGTCTTCTTTTGTTAGGTTCTTATGCAGTATTAGAGGTTCTGCAACCTGCTGGCCTATAGTGAAAACCGGATTGAGAGCGCTCATCGGCTCTTGGAAAATCATTGAGATTTGATTGCCGCGGATAGCTTGCATCTGGCTGTTATCGAGACCGACTAACTCCTGACCATGGAGCTTGATTGAACCGCCGAGGATTTTGCCAAAGGCCGGTAGCAGTTGCAGCATTGCCAGAGCGGTTAGAGACTTACCACAGCCACTCTCACCAACTAGAGCCAGTGTTTCACCGCTAATAAGGCTAAAGGAGATATCTTCAACGACTGAGACCAGACCGCTGTCGTTTTCAAAGCCGATACTCAGATGTTCAACCTCAAGCACCGGCGGTGTTTTTGCCGACATTAATCGCGACTCCAGTACTCGACCCAATTGGTGCTTGAATCCAAATGGCCCGTTGGCTCAAGGCCTTTTAGCCAGTGGGGCAGTATAAAAGTATTGGGGCGCCAGAATAGCGGAAATACCGGCAGCTCTTCAGCATAGATTTGTTGGATTTTCTCCCAGTGGGGCAGGCGATCGGCCTGTACCAGGTTCTGTTCAACCGCTTCGATAGCCTCGTCTAATTCAGGCAGGCTGATCGATGAGTAATTTTGCCCGGAATAGTTATTTTCGGCGGTGGGAATCTCTGTGGAGTGCAGGGTGCTGCGCGGCACATTTTCCGGTGCACTGACCCAGGCAAACATTGCCAGGCCAGTAAAGCGACGCTCCCTGGTTGTCTGGCCAAAGAATACCCTTGGCGCTTCATTGCGAATTCGCAGGTCTATGCCAATCTCCTTTAACTGGCTCTGCAGTATCTGCTGGATCAGTTCGCGGGTT
>JBMYPM010000136.1:0-4196 GCA_049600275.1 Porticoccaceae bacterium
TTTACAGGTTTACTCTGGTACAATTCCGGCTTTAATTTTTGACTGTGGATTTATTGTGATGAATGTATTGGTTGTCGGGTCAGGTGGTCGTGAACATGCCCTAGCGTGGAAAGCTGCGCAGAGCGCCCAGGTTGAAACTGTATTTGTAGCACCGGGTAATGCGGGAACTACCATCGAAGCAAATTTGCAAAATGTCGCCATCGCAATTGATGACTTCGCGGCACTTGCTGACTTTGCCGAGGCAAACAATGTCGGCCTGACTATTGTCGGCCCAGAACAGCCATTGGTAGATGGTATTGTCGACTTTTTTAACCAGCGCGGATTGCCAGTGTTTGGCCCTTCAAAAGGCGCGGCCCAGTTAGAGGGTTCCAAGGCATTTACCAAAGACTTTTTGTTGCGTCACAATATTCCCACCGGCGCCTACCAAAACTTTACCGATATTGATGAAGCCCTGGCTTACCTGCAGCAGATGGGTGCCCCCATCGTTATCAAGGCCGACGGTTTAGCCGCGGGCAAAGGTGTTATCGTTGCCATGACCATGGAGGAAGCTGAAGCTGCGGTTCGCGATATGCTTGCCGGCAATGCCTTTGGCGAAGCTGGTCATCGAGTTGTTATCGAAGAGTTTCTCGACGGTGAAGAAGCCAGCTTTATTGTTATGGTCGACGGCAAAAATGTACTGCCAATGGCAACCAGCCAGGATCACAAGCGGGTTGGCGATGGCGATACTGGCGTCAACACAGGGGGCATGGGAGCTTATTCTCCAGCCCCTGTCGTAGACCAGGCAATTTTCCAGAGAGTGATGGATGAGGTGATCAATCCCACTGTTGAGGGCATGGCGGCTGAGGGCAATGATTACACTGGCTTTCTGTATGCCGGCCTGATGATTATGGCAGACGGTACGCCTAAGGTAATTGAGTACAACTGCCGCTTTGGCGACCCGGAAACCCAGCCTATTCTGCTGCGTTTAAAATCAGACCTGGTTGCTCACTGCCTGGCGGCGCTGGACGGCAACCTGGATGGCGAAAAGGCCGACTGGGATTCCCGTCCTGCGGTAGGTATTGTTATGGCAGCTGGCGGCTATCCCGGCAGCTATGCAAAGGGGGAGGTTATTACTGGCCTGTCAGCCGATAATATCGATGGCGAAAAAGTCTTCCACGCCGGTACGGCCATGGTTGATGACCAGGTGGTAACCAACGGTGGTCGTGTTCTCTGCGCTACAGCATTGGGCAACAGTGTCGCCGAAGCGCAACAGGCTGCCTATAAGTTAGCGGCTTCGGTTAATTTTAAGGATGTATACAAGCGCACGGATATTGCCTGGCGCGCCATAGAGCGCGAACAAAAAATCTAGGAGTGCAGTATCAATGTGGCAGAGTTTTCTACGCAATGATTACGATTTTCAGGCCTACAGTGATCAGCATCTAGCTGTACTGTTTGTATTCAGTCTACTTCTGGCTGGAACTGTATGGTGTGTTCGCAATCTGAACTCTGCACAAAATCTGCAGCTAATTCGTGGCTTTTCGATTTTTATTTTTTTAACCGTTGTTGTCTGGTCGGCGATTAAACTCTATTTCGGCCGCTTTAATTTACTGGTCGATCTGCCACTGTCACTGTGCAATCTATTTGCCGCCCTTGGGCCGCTTTTGTTTTGGAAGCCCAATCAGAGGCTCCTTGAGGTGATGTACTTTCTGGTGATTGTCGGCACCTTTCAGGCGATGGTGACACCGGACCTCTATGTTGGCTATCCCAGCAATGAGTTTTATAAATACTGGATTGTCCATGGCGGCGTAGTGCTTCTGGTTATTCACAGTATCCTTGCCTTTCAGCTCTACCCGAGATTCAAAGGAGTGCTGCTTACCTTTGGCTGGATTAATCTCTATTCCGCTATTCTCTATCCGCTAAATATTGCTATTGGCGCCAACTATTTTTACCTGATTAGCAAACCCGGCAATGCCTCTATACTGGATTTCTTTGGCCCCTGGCCGATGTATATTCTTGTTGCCGAGCTGGTAGCTATGGCATTTTTTGCCCTGGCCTACCTGCCCTTTTTGCTGGTTAAGAAATCTCCGAATACCGCTGCCGCGTAAAAACTGAACAAGACTGTTGTATAAGTCAGGTAAATTTACACTACAATAACCACTAAACCGACGTCGAGATAATCATGTCAAAACCCTCATCAAAAATGCGACTCTCTGCAATTGACCATTTTCTGGTTCAGGCAGACCAAGCACTGCGCACTCTGGCAGGCAGTGCTCCGCAACCGAAACGCGTATCGCCGGCACGGGAGACAGCTGAGGGTGAATTGTCGGAGCAGGAAAAACGCCATGCCGCTGGCTTGATGCGGGTAAATCATTCCGGTGAAGTCTGTGCTCAAGCGCTCTATCAGGGTCAGGCACTAACGGCGAAACTTCCAGAAGTGGGCCAGCAGATGGCAGAAGCTGCCGATGAAGAAATTGATCATCTGGCCTGGTGCGAAGAGCGCATTGAGGAATTAGATGGCAAACCCAGCCTGTTAAACCCACTCTGGTATGCGGCGTCCTTTGGCATTGGTGCCACCGCTGGACTGATCAGCGATAAGCTCAGCCTTGGATTCGTGGCCGCCACGGAAGACCAGGTCTGTAACCATCTGCAACAGCATCTGGATAAGCTTCCGGCCAATGATCATAAAAGCCGAGCCGTTGTTGAGCAGATGCTGATCGACGAGAAACATCATGCCGAGACCGCCCTGGATGCCGGCGGCTACCCCTTCCCCAGCCCGGTAAAAAAACTGATGACCGCAGTGTCATCCGCCATGACGGCGAGCAGCTACCGACTCTAGCCAGATTCGCCCTGGGGCAGGAATTGGCTCTCCGAACCTTCCATGCCCGTCGCCAGATCAACAATTATCTCTGATAACCAGCGATGCATTGGTGAACCCAGTGTGCGCTTGTGCTGGAGTAGCACCAGTGGAACGGTGCCCTCGTGGGGAAGATCTTCCGGATAACGTTTACTGACAACCCGGTGCAGTTCGCGCTCCATTCCGGAACCGAATTTTGCCGCAACCATCAGACAGTCGGTGTCACAGATAGTCTCAATGGCGGTCATCAGCTGATTAGTCACCATCGCTTTTTTACGCTTGCGCCCCTGCTCTCTTAACGCCCGGTCAAAACGCGCATCGGTTCTGGCACTTACCCGCTTGGCGATCAGCAGATAGTACTGCACAAAGGGATACTCAAGAATTTCGTTAAGTGTTACCCGGGATTTTTGCGCCAGGGGATGGCCCTCGCGCATCCAGATAGTCGGGCTAAAAATAGCCAGGTGCCTCTTGGTAATATCGCTGGTGATATCTTTTTCAATATCGATAGCAAAATCCAGCACCCCGTCGGCCAATTCCCCCTCAACAGAGTCAGTCTCACTGGAGATAGACAGAACCACGCCCGGTGCATATTTATTCAATACCCCGGATAATTGTGAGGCCAGGGAGATAGCAATAAATTCAGGAATCGCGATGGTCACCTCACCCACATAGGCGGCGGGATCAAACTCACCCTCGGTGATCATATCGAGAATGTCCTCGAGCATGCTCGGCAGGCGCAGCTGTAAATCCCGCGCTTTGGGTGTAGGAATCAGCTTGTTACCAGTGCGGGTAAACAGCGGGTCGTCCAACTGATCACGCAGTCGCTGCAATACTCGGCTCATTGCCGGCTGGGTAATAAACAGGCGTTCTGCAGCTCTTGTCACACTTTTTTCTTCAAGAAGGGCCTGCAAAGAGACCAGCAAATTGAGATCGAGTCGAGATAATTTCTGTAAATTCATAAGGTTAGCCTACGTCATTACCTGAAAGCATATAAATGATGCTAAGAATGCATTTGGATTATGACATGCCTCTGAGTATATTGTCACCTATAGGGCAGATGGCCCAGTTAACACTCAAGGAGATAGACCATGACACTCGTATACGTACTAATCGGATTTGCCGGATTAGCGGGTGCTGCAATAGCGAAAGATGACTTCGCAAATGTAAAAGCACCAAAACTTAAAGATTCAGATAAGACGTTGGTTCAGTAAGCTGACGTTTTGAAACCAAACCCCTCTTAATCCTTGCTATAGGATTTTTTTACCGGGACCTGCCAAGGTCCCGTTTTTTTATCTACATCATTTTACTTTCCATGAAGGTATTACATATATGCATGGCGATGATGCAAATAATGCATTTGCGC
>JBMYPM010000137.1:0-4173 GCA_049600275.1 Porticoccaceae bacterium
AACTGCCAGGGCCAACTGGCGAAGATAATAAACTGTTCCTGTTTGGCCGTGGGCTTATGACACTGGTGGTTACCGAAACTGATCCACTGGCTGAGGCAGAAAAGCAGATAGCCTGTGCCCTGCTCTGTGGATGTCCCCTGGTCGTGGCCGCCCACAGCAGCCATAGAGCTGGACTGGAAAGCCTGCAGGCAAACTATCGAGAGGCAGGGTTGGCAGGGGAATTACTTCAGCTGGTGTCACTGGAGAGCCTGTTGCCACTGATTGGGGACAATCGTATTGAAGGGGTTATCGCCAACTGCCTGGGCAGGGATAGTTCTGCACTGCGCCAGCAAATGGCCAATAGATCCGGCAGTATTATTCCGCTAATTGAGTGGCCGGAGTCGGATTCTGGGTACAACTACCACTGGTTGCTGTGGTTTCTCAGTGAGCGCACCAGAACTGAAAATCTAGTGGCCAGAGGGGGAAATACTCAGCTATTTAATCTGGTGGGATAGGCTTTTATCCCGCCAGCACTCCACTGGCCCTGAAATCCCCAGCCACTGAAATTGCAAAATCAGGCAGCGGCTATCTCTTTTGCGGAATACCTAAAAACTACGGCCTCTTAATTTGCAACAGCTGTTTTTTTTAACTACCCTGAAATTCAAAGATATCCTAGGCAATGGATGTCTTTAGGGTTGGAATACAACCATGGAAAGGAAGACCAAACCAGCCAACTTATATGGAGATTAATATGGCAAAGAAACCAACAAAACAGTCCTCAGATAGACTATCAAGCCTCGCATCCAAAGCATTAAGGGGTGAAACACTCACAAAAAAAGAAGTTAAATCCCTGGCAGGATCAGTTCTGGCACAGGATGAAACCAAGGGCAAAAGGCAACTAGAAAAGAGTTAAAAGCAGTAATGTCCGAATGGGGAAGTGCGGGCTTCAACTTTTTTATAAATTTTCATGCTGTCTTGTGTTGAAGCTCGCAACCTTAAATAAGCCCTAAAACGCTATATGTTCATCACCTCGGCAATTTCCACATCGCCATTGGCATCAATCACCGGGCAGCCCTTGGCCAGCTCAATAGCTGCCTCGCGGTCTTCTGCCTGGATAATGCTGTAACCACTGGCCGGGTTATTGCCGCCATCGCTGGTCACTATCCTGCTGCGATGAACGGTCCAGGCATTGCCCACTGGCGCACCAGCATCAATAACACTTTCACCCATACTCTCAAACCAGTCACCCCAGGCCTTTTTAACTTTTTCGCCCTCTTCCGGTGATTCTGGCTGGTTGCCGCCGTGGTAAACAAACAAAAATTTGGTCATTAACTTACTCCTTGTGATCTTGGCTTTTAAAATGCTTTTTTTGTGCTAAAGGGGAACAAAATAAGCCCCCAACTATCCTGTACAGGCCCTTATAGGACTGCTTTAAACGGGAAAACCCCACCTTTAAATATAGATCATAGAACAAAATCGATTGGTCAAAGCTAAGCTTCCAAATCAAAAAAGACAAAAATAAAAATCGATTAGCTCACACCAGCAAAGCGGCGAATAATTTGAATAAAATCATCTCCATATTTCTCCAGCTTGCTTTCACCTATACCCGTAATGGTTAGCAAATCCGCTTCCGACGTGGGCAGGGTATCCAGCATCTCCTTAAGCGTGGCATCGTGGAATATCACATAGGGCGGTACATTATTTTCTTCTGCCAGGTACTTTCTGCACTCGCGCAATTCATCCCATAACTCCTGGTCTTCCGGGCGAATCTGTGCCTTGGCTGCGGATTTCCTGGCGGCCTTTTTGGCCGATGGTGGTTTAATTTCTTCTTTGCGCAAATGCAGCGACTGCTCGCCCTTGAGTACAGGCCGACAGATATCGGTTAGTTGCAATGCACTGTAGCCTTCCAGGTCTACACGCAGTAACCCGCGCACCACCAGCTGCCGAATCACCGAGCGCCAGCGGGCTTCATGGATATCGGCACCAATACCAAAGGTACTCAGCTGATGGTGGTGATGCTGCAAGACCTTTTCAGTCTCTTTGCCCTGAAGCACATCCATTACATGCACAGCGCCAAAACGCTGGCCAGTGCGGTAGACACAGGACAGAAGCTTTCGGGCTGCTTCCGTGGCATCCCAGGTCTCTGGAGGGATCTGGCAGTTATCGCAGTTGCCACATTGTTCCGGGGCGCTGTCGGCAAAATAATTGAGCAGCACCTTGCGACGGCAGCTGGTAACTTCGCAGAGACCTAACATGGCATCCAGTTTGTGGCGCTCGGCGCGCTTAAACTGTTCGGAGCCATCTGAGCCCTGGGCCATCTGCTGCAGACGCACTACATCCTGCAAGCCATAGACCATCCAGGCTTCCGCCGGCAAGCCATCGCGGCCTGCGCGCCCGGTTTCCTGGTAATAGGCTTCAATACTTTTCGGCAGATCCAGATGGGCGACAAAGCGCACATCCGGTTTATCTATACCCATACCAAAGGCGATAGTGGCCACAATAATTACGCCCTCCTCCCGGAGAAAACGGCTCTGGTGAGTTTGCCGAAGCTGGGCCGGTAGCCCGGCATGGTATGGCAAGGCGGTGTAGCCCTGCTGGGTTAACCAGGCCGCGGTGTCCTCAACCTTTTTGCGCGACAGGCAGTAGACAATACCGGCTTCGTTTCTGCGCGATTTTAGAAAATCTAAAAGCTGTTTCCTGGCGGTGGTTTTATTGGCAATGGCATAGCGGATATTGGGCCGGTCAAAGCCGCTGATAAAGGCCTTTGCATCCGTAAGGGAGAGGCGCTCAATAATTTCCTGCCGGGTGCGTACATCTGCGGTTGCGGTAAGGGCGATACGGGGAACATCGGGAAAGCGCTCGTGCAAAAGGCTTAGGGCGAGGTAATCGGAGCGGAAATCATGGCCCCACTGGGAGACGCAGTGGGCCTCGTCGATGGCAAACAGGGCTAATTTGCAGCGCTGCAGCAGATCCAGTGTATAGGGCTGGATTAGCCGTTCAGGGGCGATATAAAGCAGATCCAGCTGCCCTGCCAATAACTGCTGTTCAATAATTTGCTGTTCGCTGTGGGCAAGGCTGGAATTTAAGAAGGCCGCTTTGACACCCAGCTGCTGCATGGCATCGACCTGGTCCTGCATCAGTGCAATCAGGGGCGACACTATAACCCCGACACCATCGCGCAACAGGGCGGGAATCTGGTAGCAGAGTGATTTACCACCGCCGGTAGGCATCAGCACCAGGGCATTATGACCGGCGCACACCTGCTCAATAATCTCGGCCTGGTGACCGCGGAAGCTGCTGTAGCCATACAGGCTGTTTAAAATCTCTAGTGCATCTTGAGTCATAGTGTTTCGACTAATAGTATTGAGAAAGTAGAGATTTTACAGTTGCCACTCAGTGCGGCCTGCGAAGCTATCGCCATTATTGGTAAAGCGAATAAAAGATGGGGTAACGCGGTAAAAATTTGATTTGGCGAAAGCTGAGCCTATAAGGCGTTCCTGCTCAGTTTTGGGGCTGTCTATCAGTGACCATACTTCGGGAAAACGGGCAAAGTAGAGATCGGCGACCCTGTCCTTGTCGGCTACTTTGCTAATAGTGCCGTAGATCTGCGCTCCGCATATAGACTGCCAATCTCCAGTGTAATCGGAGTAGATTGAAACCGCTGCGCTGCCATTGGCCGGTATACTTTTTATATGGCGGCTATTGGCTGAAGACAAAAAATAGAGTACAAATGGTTCTTCAGAGGTATCGGCCACATAGAGTACTGGTGCTGACCAGGGGCCGCAGGCATCGGCGGTTGCAATAGTGAGTACCGATTCCCTGTTAAGGAAATGATGCAGTTTGGTGAAATCTTTTGCCTCGCCCGTCACTTTAAGTATTGCCCTGCCAGCGCTTCATACCATCCATCTCAATATCAAACAGATCGAGAATGCGGGCTACTGTGTGATTAACTATATCGTCAACTGTTTTTGGCTCGCTGTAAAACGCCGGTGATGGCGGGCAGATAATGGCGCCGTACTGGCTGGCCTTATACATCAGCTCGCAGTGACCAGTGTGCAGCGGTGCTTCCCGGGGAACAATAACCAGCTTGCGGCGCTCTTTTAGCACAACATCAGCTGCGCGAATCAACAGATTATCAGCGTAAGAATTAACAATGCCGGAGAGGGTTTTCATGGAACAGGGAACCACAATCAT
>JBMYPM010000138.1:0-4080 GCA_049600275.1 Porticoccaceae bacterium
CCATAAGGTGATTGTGACGGCCAAAGATGCCATAAAACTGGCCGGATTAGATTTAGATGGGCAGGGCGCAGGTGCTAATATCTGGATCCTGGATATAGAGGCGGATATCAATTCAGCCCTAATAGACAAACTTATTACTCAATTGCAGATGCTCAAGGCATTTTGAGGTTAGACAGAGGTTAATTAATAGCACCATGGAATTTATCGTTATTATCCCCGCACGTTACGCATCAACCAGGCTGCCCGGCAAGCCGCTGCGGGATATTGCCGGCAAGACCATGATTCAGCGAGTCTGGGAGCAGGCGGGTAAAAGTGCAGCCAGTCGGGTGGTGATTGCCACCGATGACCCGCGTATTGAAGCTGCTGCCAGGGAGTTTGGTGCAGAGGTCTGTATGACCAATCCCGATCATCCCTCGGGCACCGACCGTCTCCAGGAAGTAGCTTCTATCCTCAAGCTTGGTGACGACCAGATTGTGGTCAATGTGCAGGGTGATGAGCCACTGATCCCGCCAGCGGTGATTAATCAGGTGGCCGCTAACCTGGCCGCCAATACCGGCGCCGGTGTAGCAACCCTGGCCGAGCCAATCGACAGGATTGCCGATCTGCTTAACCCCAATGTGGTGAAGCTGGTGAGCAATGAGCAGGGTATGGGGCTCTATTTTAGCCGTGCGCCGATTCCCTGGCCCCGGGACAGTTTTAACCAGCTGGCCGTTGAGCTGCCTGAAGAAGTGCCCGCCGAGTTTGATTTTCGTCGCCATATTGGCATCTATGCCTATCGTACGCTGGAGTTAAATCGCTTTGTCACCTGGCCGGTAGCCCCCATCGAAGAGGCCGAAAAGCTCGAGCAGCTGCGTTTTATGTGGCACGGGGTATCTATTCATGTGGCTGATGCAGTGGAGAATGTGCCTGCGGGTATAGATACAGAAGAAGATCTGCAGGCCTGTATAGATTTAATATAATCATTATTTAACAGCTAGTTATACGATATATGTAGAAATTACTTTAATAATTTCTTTTAATAAAATTGCTTTAATAAATTGGACTCTATTATGGGGAAAGTATCGGTTCTGTTTGTCTGTCTTGGCAATATCTGCCGCTCGCCAACAGCCCATGGTGTTTTTCAGGGAATGGTTGACAGCAGTGGATTTGGCGATGCTATTGAGGTGGATTCAGCGGGAACTGGCGACTGGCATATAGGTCACTCCCCGGATCAGCGCACTGCCCAGGTAGCAGCCACCAAGGGCTATGATCTCAGCCAGTTGCGTGCCAGGCTGGTTACGGGGGATGATTTTGCCCAGTTTGATTATATTATTGCTATGGACAGATCCAATTTAAGCGATCTTAAAGCAATACAGCCGAGCAGTTACCAGGGTTGTTTGAGTCTGTTCCTGGATTTTACCGCTCAGGCGACTTACAGCGAGGTTCCCGATCCCTACTATGGCGGTGAGGATGGCTTTGAACTGGTGTTTAACCTGGTCGAAGAGGCCTCCCGGGGACTCTTGCAGCATATACAGGACAGTCATCAATTAGGGGCTAATAACTCTTGAGTCTCGCTATCCAGCAGCAAATCTCCCTGCAGTCTTTAAATAGCCTGGCCCTGCCTGCCTATGCAGAGTATTTCTGTTCGGTCACTGATCAGCAGCAGC
Source organism: Porticoccaceae bacterium (assembly GCA_049600275.1). Classification (GTDB taxonomy): domain Bacteria; phylum Pseudomonadota; class Gammaproteobacteria; order Pseudomonadales; family Porticoccaceae; genus HTCC2207. The sequence continues at coordinate 1,647 of JBMYPM010000138.1, forward strand.
TGATCACAGCTCTGGATTACGCCAGGGAGCACCGGCTTCCGGTGACCCCGCTTGGTGGTGGCAGCAACCTGGTCCTGGCAGGGGATATTCGCGGCCTGGTGATCGCCCTGGATAACAGGGGCTTTAGCTACTCCCAGTCTGGTGACTCGGTAGAAGTGACCTTTGCGGCCGGTGAAAATTGGCACCAGTGTGTTTTAAGTACATTGCAGCGCGGCTGGTACGGTATGGAAAACCTGTCGCTTATCCCCGGTAATATGGGTGCTGCGCCAATCCAGAATATCGGTGCCTACGGTGTTGAGCTGGCGGATCTGTTTGTCTCCCTGCGCGCAGTTGAGATTGCCACTGGCAGGCTCTGTGAATTTGACAGGGGCGCCTGCCAGTTTGGCTACAGGGACAGCCTGTTTAAAAATAGCGCACGCGACCAGTATATTATTCTCGATATCAGCCTGCGCCTTAGCACTAATCCCGCGGTTAATATCAGCTACCCGGCGCTCAAGGCCGCGGTGGCAGAGGCGGGCCTGGAAAATAATTTAACACCGCAAGCTGTAAGTGAGCTGGTATGCCAGGTTCGCCAGCAGAAGCTGCCGGATCCCGCGGTTATACCCAATGCCGGCAGTTTTTTTAAAAACCCTGTGATTGCAGATTGCGCTGTTGCCAAATTGCGCAGTCGCTATCCCGAGATGCCCGCCTATTCCCAGCCCCAGCAGCAGAGTAAAATTCCCGCTGCCTGGTTAATTGACCAGTGCGGTTTTAAAGGTGTCCGGCGCGGTTCCCTGGGTGTGCACAAGCATCAGGCGCTGGTGCTGGTCAATTATCTGGATAAGGCCGGTGGAAACGGGAAACAGCTGCTGGCCCTTGCGGATGAGATTTGCCAGGCGGTCTGGCAGCGCTTTTCTATTCGCCTGGAGATTGAACCCCGTGTTTACGGGTTAAGCGAGGCTGGCTAGTGGATCTGTTTGATCACCAGGTTATCCCTCTGTCCCTGACCCCGGAGCGCGAAAGCGCCATTACATTCTGGCCCAATTGGCTGTCGACCAGGGATGCAGACAGCCTGCTATGCAAAGCGATAGACTCTATCAACTGGCGTGCAGACAGTATCAAAATAGTCGGCAAGACTATCCCCATACCCCGACTGCAACAATGGTTTGGCGAGCCGGGCACCAGTTATACCTATTCCAATATCCGCCTGCCGGCTGTCAGTTTTCCACCCTGGATGGAGACTCTTCGTCAGGCTGTTGAGGAACTAACCGGCGCGGCCTTTAATCGCGCCCTGGTCAATTATTACCGCAGCGGTTTGGACAGTGTTGACTGGCATGCAGACGACGAACCAGAGTTGGGCCCGGAGCCGCTGATCGCCTCATTGAGCCTGGGTGTTGAGCGAGTTTTCCAGTTGCGGCACAACCAGACCAGGGAGCGTATTTCAATTTCGCTGCCCCATGGTTCGCTGCTATTGATGGGTGCCGGTATCCAGAGCTGCTGGCAGCATCGGATTGCCAAGGTTGCCAATCTTCAGGAACCTCGGGTAAATGTTACATTTCGCTATATGAATTAAGCTTAAAAAAGGGAGAGTTAGAGGATGGAGTTATCAACGTTTGGAAAAAAGTTTTCTGCCCAGTCTGGTATTGTCGAACTTATGGACGACCTGGGGACGGCACTCAATGAAAACCCGGATATGCTGTTTATGGGTGGTGGCAATCCCGGTCGCATCCCCGAGGTTGAGCAGGTATTTAAACAGCGTCTGGAGAAGCTGTTAGCGGATCCGGCGCAGTTGCATAGCCTGATGGGTGTCTATCAGTCGCCACAGGGCGAGAAGGGTTTTCGCCAGCAGATTGCCGGTCTGCTTAAACAGCAGTTTGGCTGGGATCTCTCTGCGCGCAATATTGCCGTCTCCAATGGCAGCCAGTCGGCCTTTTTTGTCCTCTACAATATGTTTGCCGGTGATATGCCCGACGGCAGCCACAAGTCAATCCATCTGCCCCTGGCGCCGGAATATATCGGCTATCGCGATATTGGCCTAAGCGATAACCTGTTTACCGCAACACGCCCGGAAATCGAGCTGCTTGAAGACAACCTGTTTAAATACCATGTGGATTTTTCGCGCCTAGATATTACCGGGCAGACCGGTGCTATCTGTGTCTCCAGGCCGACCAACCCGACCGGCAATGTCTTAACCGATAATGAAATTGAGCATCTCGACAGTATTGCCCGGCAGCAGGATATCCCGTTTATTCTCGATGGCGCCTATGGCCTGCCATTTCCGGGTATTATTTTTAACGACGCGAAACCCCATTGGAGCGGCAATACCATCCTGGTGTTGAGTCTCTCCAAGCTTGGTCTTCCCGGTGTGCGCACGGGCATTATTGTTGCCAGTGAGGAGATTATTCAGGCCTATACCCGGGTCAATACCATTGTCAGCCTAGCCTGTGGCAACCTC
>JBMYPM010000139.1:0-4076 GCA_049600275.1 Porticoccaceae bacterium
TGGTTTAATCGTCGGTTTCATATTTTCCTGATTAATGCTTATAAATAATGTCTTTCAATAAATGATTTGCAGCCCCGCAGGGCTGCAATATCACTCTAATTTGGGCTGGGAAGTTCTTATTGCTTACTTGGCAGCTGCGGCACGCTCTTTGGCAATCAAGAAGTCTGCGACTTTAAGCATGCCATCGAATCCACCCGCCATTCGGCTGCTGACTCGGTATTTGCCGTTAACAACCATTTCAGGAGTTCCCTGAGTGCGGTAACCGCGCATTCTGGCTTTGGCCTGGTTGACCATGCTGGTCATGCCAAAGGAATTAAATACCTGGGAAAACTTAACGCTGTCGATGCCGGCTGCAACAAAAAACTTGGCTATATCCTGCTCGCTTTTAATCGCTTCTTTGCGAACATGAATGGCTTCGAAGATCGGCATATGGACTTTATCCAGCACCTTCAGGGCGAGAGCGCTGTAGTAGGCGCGCGCATATACTTCCATATCCGGGTGCCAAACCGCTGGTGTGCGCTGCACATCAACATCGTCGGCCAGAGATTCCTGCCATGGGTGCAGAGCGGATTCAAAGTTGTAGCAATGGCTGCAGCTGTAGGCAAATATCTCATTGATTTCAATCTTATTTGGATTTGCAGTTCTGACAACCTGTGGCAAAACTTCGTAGTCCACACCGGCTTTGTATTGCTCGCCTTCAGCACAGCCGAGAGAGGCTGGCAGCATAAGCAGCAAAAAGAAATAGCTATAAACACGACGCAACATAGATGACTCCTGTACAACCGATTTTATCAATTGGGTGGGGCTGATCTTTGAGCCCGCACCACCAATATTTTAATTAAGGACTAGTTAAGACCCGAGATATAGTTAGCCACTGCCTTAATTTCTTTGTTACTTAAACGCTCGGCAACACCTTGCATAATTTTCGCATTGCCGCCGCTGGCGCGCTCACCGCTACGGTATTTCAGCAGCTGGCTCTCAATGTAGTCGGCGTGTTGGCCACCCAGTGCAGGGTAACCCGCAGGGTCGTTGCCGTTGCCAGCTGGTGAGTGACAGCCAATACAGGCTGCAACTTCAGTCTTGATGTTACCGCCGCGGTAGATGTTTTCACCGAGTTGCAGCGCTTCGTCGGGATCAGTGTAACCAATAAGCGTAATCTCCTGGGCACCTGAAATCTGTCGCTGCTTGCTATTGTAGAAGGCGGCCATATCTTGCAGGTCCTGATCTGAAGACGCGTCTAAAAGACCTGTCATTTCAACAATTGCACGTTCGCCAGACTGAATATAGCGCAGCTGTTGAACTAAATAATTTTCACCCAAACCAGCCAGCTTGGGGAATGAGGCAACCATGCTGTTGCCGTCACTGCCGTGACAACCGGCACATACAGCTACCTTGGATTCTCCCGCTACAGCATCACCAGATGCCAGAGCCTGATTTGCTGTCAGTGCAGCCATCAAACAAATAATACTAAAAAAGCTTTTTTTCATGGTTAATCAACTCGTGCAATCCGCTAGAATAGAACTTATACATGAACTCCAGCTGTTGCTGGAGTCATTACACATTAGCCTCGTCGGCTAAAGCCGGCGCATTATATACTAATAAGTAGCACTTCTTACAGCGAGATAATGACCCTTTAGCCATGGATTCAAATCATATCGATTATAAGCGTGTGTCATTCCTGACCAGCGCGCCCTCACTTAAGCAATGTCCGCCTGACAACGGCTGTGAAATTGCTTTTGCCGGTCGTTCAAATGCCGGAAAATCCAGCGCTATAAATACCCTTACCCGGACTAAAAGCCTGGCCAGAACCAGTAAAACGCCCGGTCGTACCCAGCTGATAAATTTCTTTGAGTTATACGGCGGCAAGCGCCTGGTCGATCTTCCCGGCTATGGTTATGCCAAGGTTCCGATTGCCATGAAAAGAGAGTGGGACAAGCATCTGGCGGAGTACTTGCAGATGCGCCAGAGCCTGGCGGGACTGGTGTTGTTGATGGATATTCGCCACCCCCTCCAGGAGTTTGACCTGCAGATGCTCAACTGGGCGGCCCAGGCGGGTTTGCCGGTTCATATATTGTTAACCAAGTCAGACAAACTGAAGCGCGGGCCAGCCCAGAGCGCGCTGTTAATGGTCGAGAGACACTTGCGGGATATGGACCCGGGATGTACGCTGCTGAGCGCCCAGACTTTCTCGTCACTCAAAAAACAGGGACTGCCAGAATTGGAGTCGGTGCTGGGTCACTGGCTCAACGCCGACTTTGTCGAGCCTTCCAGCGAACCAGCTGGAGATTAATTTTCAAGCTGTAAAACAGCAGGTATAAAAAAACCCCGATCCAACCTGGACCGGGGTGTGCTTCGCTTTGCTTGGGAGTTCAGCTTTTAAGTTTGCTTAATTTGGGGGAGAGTAAGCAATTATGTCTTGCCCTTATTCAGACAGGCTGAAACCAGATAGTTCAAAAATAATTGTAAAAAAGTGAAAAAATTTTAAATCTTGCCAGCCAGTGCCGCTGTCTCTTCACATTTATCAGTATTTTTGCTGTCTCAAACCCCCAGCTTCTGTTAGTGCGCCTCATCCCAGTTATCGCCAACACCCACATCCACTACCAGCGGAACCCGTAGCTCGGCGGCGGACTCCATAATGTCAACCAGCCCCTGTTTAACCGCATCCAGCTCTTGCTCAGGCACCTCCAAAACCAGCTCATCATGTACCTGCATAATCATGCGGCTCTCTAACTCACTGCTTTGCAGCCAGCTGTCCACCGAGACCATTGCCCGCTTGATAATATCTGCGGCGGTGCCCTGCATGGGTGCATTGATAGCAGTGCGTTCCGCAGCCTGGCGGCGCATGCCATTCCGGGCATTAATTTCCGGCAGGTAGAGTCGTCGACCAAAGAAGGTTTCGACATAGCCATTTTCGGCAGCGGTGTAGCGAATATTGTTCATATAATTTTGCACGCCGGGATAGCGGGCAAAATAGAGTTCGATATATTCGGCAGCCTGCTTGCGATTTATGCCCAGCTGACGGGCGAGGCCAAAGGCAGACATACCGTAGATAAGCCCAAAGTTAATCGCCTTGGCGCTGCGCCGCTGTTCGGCAGTGACCTCTTCGGTCTCTACAGAAAATACTTCCGCTGCGGTGGCGCGGTGAATATCCTGCCCGGCGTTAAAGGCCGCCAACAGGCTCGGATCTTCAGAGAGATGGGCCATAATGCGCAGTTCGACCTGGGAGTAATCCGCAGCCACCAAAACACAGCCCGGCCTGGCGATAAAGGCCTGGCGTACACGGCGTCCCTCAGCGGTGCGGATCGGAATATTTTGCAGGTTGGGATCCGACGAGGAAAGTCGCCCGGTCGCTGTTCCCGCCTGGTGGTATGAGGTATGGATACGCCCGGTTTCCGGATTGATCATCACCGGCAATTTGTCAGTGTAAGTGGACTTGAGCTTGGCCAGGCCGCGGTGCTCCAAAATCACTTTTGGCAGCGGATAATCCAGGGCCAGCTCCTGCAGAACCTCCTCCTTGGTCGAGGGCGCTCCCTTGGCGGTTTTCTTCAGCACCGGGATTTCCAGCTTCTCGAAAAGTATTTCTCCCAGCTGCTTGGGGGAGGCGAGATTAAACTGCTGGCCAGCCAGGTCCCATGCCTGGGTTTCCAGCTCTGCCAGGCGCTCGGATAACTCCTGGCTCTGCTGAAACAACAAGGTGTCATCCACCAGCGCGCCGGTGCGCTCAATTCGCGACAGTACTGGAATCAATGGCAGCTCAATTTCATTAAACACTTTTTCCAGCTGCGGCTCTGCGGAGACCTGCGGCCAGAGTTTGTTGTGCAGGCGCAGGGTTATCTCTGCATCTTCTGCGGCATAGGGCCCAGCCTGCTCCAGGGGAACCTGGTTAAAGGTAATTTGTGCTGCGCCCTTGCCGGCGACATCAGAAAATTTAATTGTCTCTTCATCGAGATATTTTAGCGCCAGGCTGTCCATATCGTGACGGGTTGCCACGGAGTCGAGAACATAGGATTCGAGCATGGTATCAAAGGCAACACCCTGCAGTTCAATTCCATGCTGGGCCAATACACTCATATCAT
>JBMYPM010000140.1:0-4031 GCA_049600275.1 Porticoccaceae bacterium
TGATGGCGCCGAAATTGGTCGCCAATTGAATCTGCGCCGTATTGCCTGCATTGCAGAGTTAAAACAAACCTACAACGCGAGCTAATGTTCTATGGCAAATATTGATAGAGATTCAATCCCAGTTGTTTTAATCACCGGTGCTGCCAGGCGAATAGGTGCCGCTACAGCAGAACTTTTCCACAGTGCCGGCTACCAGGTGATTATTCACTACAATCGCTCCGCCGCTGATGCCGACAGACTCTGCGAAAAATTTAATCGCCTGCGCGACAACAGCTGCCTGCTGGTTCAGGCCGATCTCAACGATATGGCCGGGCTGGAAAAAATAATTAATCTGGTGGATTCACTGGGTCGACTGGATGTACTGATCAACAATGCCTCGAGTTTTTACCCAACACCTCTTGAGGGCTGCGACGACCAGCAGTGGAATGACCTGATCAACAGCAATCTCAAAGGGCCGTTCTTTCTGTCCAAAGGCCTGGCACTCCAACTGCAAAAAAGCCATGGCAGCATTGTTAATATTTCCGATATGCACGCGCGACAGGCACTTAAAAACCATCCCATCTACACAGTCGCCAAGGCGGGCAATATTGCCATGACTAAATCTATGGCGGTGGAGATGGCACCTAAGGTGCGCGTTAATAGCGTAGCGCCGGGGGCAATTCTCTGGCCTGAACACGAACTGGATGACACTGACAAACAGGATTCTGTGCTGAGCAAGGTGCCTATGGGACGTTTGGGGTGCGAGGCGGATATTGCCGAAACGGTGTTTTTCCTGGCGGTAAATGCCAGCTATATGACCGGCCAGACGATTGCCGTGGATGGTGGCAGCTCAAACAGCCTGTAACAGCCGTTATTTCACCAGGGTTATATTCTCTCCGCGCCAGGTAAAGTCCACCGGCCAGAGTTTCTGTTTATCCTTATCAAATTGCTGCCAGTGGTCAGAGTAACTCCGGGCGGTTAGCGGGTGCTGGCTGTGCGGAGCTATTTCAGCAAGGGGCAGCAACACAAAGGCATTTTTTAACACCTCATCGCGGGGCAACTGGATACCATCGATCTCTCCAGTCATCTCATCAACCGTAAGAATATCTATATCCAGGCTGCGCGGACCAAATCGCGGGCCGCTGCGATCGCGACCATTCTGGTCTTCGATTGATTTTAGAATTTTCGATATCTGGCCCACAGCCAGGGATGAGTGAATACCTACCACCAGATTGTAAAAGCTGTCCCCCTCAAAGCCCACCGACTCACTTTCGTAAACCGAGGAGACCAGCAACTCACCAAAGTTGTCTGCCAGGGCATCCAGCGCAGCAGTGATACGCCGCTGGCGCTCAATATTGCTGCCCAGACTAAGGTAGATCAGCGCCATCAGGGCTTTACTCCGCGCTCGATCAGAATACCCACATCCTTGGATCCCCTGAGGGCACCGGGCTTGCTGACACGCAGTTTCAACCAGGGCACAGAAAACTCGTTGGTAACTATGCCGGCCACCTCTTCCGCCATACGTTCAACCAGTAAAAACTCGCTCTCTTCGATAAACTTTATCAGCCGCTTGGCGATAGATTTGTAGTTTAGGGCATACTGAATATCGTCAGTTTCAGCGGCTTTGCGAATATCGTGGGCCATCTCCAGGTCGAGACTGACAATTTGCTTTACCTCGCGCTCCCAGTCGTAAATACCAATAATGGTCTCAATGCGCAGATCTCTTATATAGACAATATCCATCAAACTCTTTCCTGTGGCTGTATCAATTGATCCAGTGGCCAACGCGGCGTCGCCGAGATTTCCAGTTTATTTCTCTCCCCAGCCAGCAGGCGCTGGCAGCCGGCATAGGCGATCATTGCACCATTATCGGTGCAAAATTCATGGCGTGCATAGAATACCTCTGCGCCGTCTTTGGCCAGCGCCACTTCGAGTTTGTTGCGCAGTCGCAGGTTGGCTGAAACACCACCGGCAATCACCAGGGTTTTCATTGAGGTCTGTTGCAGTGCCCTGCGGCATTTAATTACCAGGGTATCGACCACTGCCTCCTGAAATCCGGCACAGATATCCGCCATGGTCTGGTCGTCGGGCAACACATCATCGCCGCGGTTTTTCTCGATCAGGTTGCGGGTAAAAGTTTTTAGCCCCGAGAAACTAAAATCCAGGCCGGGTCGATCGGTCATCGGTCGCGGGAAATCAAATCGTTCAATATTGCCCGACTCAGCCATTGCCGCCAATCGCGGGCCACCGGGATATTCCAGATCGAGCAATTTAGCGGTCTTATCAAAGGCCTCTCCCGCCGCATCGTCAATTGACTCACCAAGTAATTCATACTCGCCAATGCCGGTGACAGAGACCAGCTGAGTGTGGCCTCCGGAGACCAGCAGGGCAACAAATGGGAAAGCAGGCGGATTGTCCTCCAGCATGGGTGCCAACAGATGGCCTTCCATATGGTGTACGCCCAATACAGGTATTTTCAAGCTATAGGCCATGGCCGTCGCCACGGAGCCGCCGACCATTAGGGCGCCCATTAATCCGGGACCTGCCGTATAGGCAATAGCATCGAGATCAGCTTTGCGGATATTGGCTTCGTCGAGTACCTTGTCCAGCATAGGCAAAATCTTGCGCACATGATCCCGCGAAGCCAGTTCAGGCACCACACCCCCATATTCGGCGTGGAGTTTCACCTGCGAGTACAGTGTATGGGCCAATAGCCCGCGCTCACTGTCATAGACAGCGACGCCGGTTTCATCACAGGATGTCTCTATTCCCAAAACAAGCATTTATTCTAGCCCTGAAGCGTAATTTGCGAACTTTGGCAGCTGTTGCCCTGTTTTCGCCAGAAGGCGTAACTTTAAACCCTCTGCAGCCCTGTGTGAACCGGTACTTTATCCAGGACAATTAAGCGGCGAAAAGCGTATAAAAAGCTTTGCATCAAACAGGCTAAGTGTATAGACTACGCGCCCTTAAAGAGTCAGCTAAGAAATACCTCTTAGCCACAGGTCGTATTGATACGACTTTATAGATGATCAATTAACAGGATTGAAAATAGATGCCAAGCGTTCGACTTAAAGAAAACGAGCCCTTTGACGTAGCACTACGTCGCTTCAAACGTTCATGCGAGAAAGCCGGTATTCTGGCTAAAGTACGCAGCTGTGAGTTCTACGAGAAGCCCACATGGGAACGCAAGCGTAAAGCTGCTGCCGCTGTTAAGCGCAACCAGAAAAAAGTATCTCGCGAATCACGCAAGTTTACTCGACTCTACTAAGTTAAGCTCTTCTATAAGAGAGTTAACTGTTGAGTTAATGCAAAGAGCGCCTGACCGGCGCTTTTTGTGTTTCTGGAAAACAAGAATTCCACCGCTAATGGAGAATTAAGATGTCATTAAAACAGCAACTGACAGATGCAATGAAAGATGCCATGCGTGCCAAAGACAAAGAGCGCCTGAGCGCTATTCGCCTGATACTGGCAGAAGTAAAGCGTATTGAAGTGGACGAGAGAATTGAAATTGATGACGAGCGTATGCTGGTTATTCTCGACAAAATGGTCAAACAGCGCCGCGACTCTATCGCCCAGTATGAGAGCGCCGGCCGCCAGGAACTGGCCGAAGTGGAGATCGCCGAGATTGCAGTTATCCAGGATTTTCTGCCCGCCGCATTGACCGAAGCGGAAATTGCCGAGCTGATCCAGCAGGCCATTGCCGATACAGGCGCAGAATCCATGCGCGATATGGGCAAGGTTATGGGTATTATCAAGCCTAAAATACAGGGTCGCGCTGATGCTGGCGCTGTCAGTGGCCTGATTAAGAAAGCCCTTAGCTGACAGAGAGCCCTTGGCTACTAACCTATAAAGACCCCAAAGCATTGAAACTCAATATCTGTTTAAGCATCAGCCCAGGCTAGTGGCGGTCAGGATGGACTTAGTCTTTCCCGGCTTCGGCCGCCACAATCTAAAATCCCACTCGCTAAATAGAAAATCAAAACCCGCTACAACCAAGCTCTGGTTTATTTCCCCAGCGAAGAGGTTACACTAGAGCCATCTAAAACAGGGCA
>JBMYPM010000141.1:0-3948 GCA_049600275.1 Porticoccaceae bacterium
CTCGGGGAACAGTTCAGGCTGCTTGACGAGAATCTCTACAACAGGAAGTCCGGCGAAAAGCCTGATCTTAAATTACTGGCAGTTCTGCTTAAAAGCCTTGATACGCCTGCAGCCAAGCGTAAAACTTCGACGAATGGCTTAAAGCCACTGTATCCCACTGACAACATTGGGTAGAATCAGGCAACTTTAATCGACGGGAGCAGTTCAATGCGAAGAGTGATATTTAATGAAAAAGGCGGCGTTGGCAAATCGAGCATAACCTGTAACCTGGCAGCTATCAGCGCCTCGCGAGGCAAGCGCACCCTGGTTGTAGACCTTGACTCCCAGTGCAACTCAACCCATTACCTGCTCGGCGAAACACCGCAAGAAAACACCGTAGCCGACTATTTCGATGGAACCCTGGAGTTCTCCTCTAAGCTCAATGAGCCAATGGACTATATCCACGAATCGCCCTTTGAAAATCTCTCCGTGCTGCCCTCCAGCGCCAGCCTGCTGACCCTGGAGCATAAACTTGAATCCAGGCAGAAGATCTACAAGCTTCGGGACCTTTTAAAGAAGCTGGATAAAGAGTTCGATGAGATTTATATAGATACAGCCCCGGCACTTAACTTCTATACCAGGTCGGCGCTGATCTGTGCCGACAACTGCCTGATACCCTTCGACTGTGATGCCTTTTCCAGGCAGGCGCTCTACTCTATTCTCGATGTAATTTACGAGATCCGTGAGGACCACAATGAGGACCTGGATATTGGCGGTATTGTCGTAAACCAGTTCCAGCCCATGGCGTCCCTGCCAACCCGCCTGATTGCCGAGATGAAAAAGGAAAAACTGCCGGTTATTCCGACCTACCTTAACCAGTCAGTGAAAATGAAAGAATCACATAATGAGTGTATGCCACTTATCTACCTGGCACCCTCCCATAAGCTTACCGGCCAATATATAGACCTGTTTAACCACCTGGGCAGGAAACGCCGCAAGAAAAAGTGAGCAAGCGGGTAAAGGAATAAAATAACAATAATAAAAGAGGCAACCCATGAACTTAGAGTGCATTGCCTTCAACAGCGGCGACCCGGGTAAATACTACTATCACCAATGGTCTCCACAACCGGGTCAACAGCCCAAAGCCTGGGTTCATATTATCCACGGTATGGCCGAGCACAGCGCCCGCTACCAGCACCTTGCCGACTATCTCAACCAGCAGGGCTATATGGTCAGTGCCGATGATCACCGCGGTCATGGTGTAACCGGCGATACCAATGGCAACCTCTACCACCTGGCCGACAGCAATGGCTGGAATCAATTAATCGATGACCAGTACCAGCTAATTGAGCATCTTGCCGGGCAGCATAATCTGCCACTGGTTATTCTCGGCCACAGCATGGGCTCCTTTATCGCCACCCGCTTCTGCCAGGTAGTCGCAGATAAGGGAGCTGATCTTGAAGTTTGCCTTAAAAAGAGACTCAAAGGACTGGTACTTTCAGGTTCCAACTATTCACCATCCTGGGCCTGCAAAATAGTTGCTGCAATTGCCAGGATAGAACGCCACAGGCAAGGCATAAGTGCCGTTAGCAATCTGCTGGAAAGTCTCTTACTGGGCGCATTTAACAATGGCTTTAAACCCTGCCGCACAGACAAGGATTGGGTATCGAGGGATGAGGCTGTGGTCGGTTCCTATATTGCCGACCCCTACTGTGGCGGCGCTATTTCCACTCAGTCCTGGTATGACTTTTTTACTGGACTGGGGGTTATGTCGGCGCCGCGGGAAATGGCTAAAATCGATCCAGAATTGCCGGTCTACCTGTTCTCCGGTTCTTTGGACCCTGTGGGCAGGCAAGGCGAAGGGGTAAAAAAACTGGCCGCTGTTCTCGAGAGTGCCGGGATCAATGATATTGCCTGCAAGCTCTATCCCGGGGGTCGCCATGAGATGCTTAATGAAACCAATAAGCTGGAGGTATACGGGGATCTGCTGAGTTGGCTGGATAGCAGGGTTGGGGAGACAGTTCTTAAAACCCACTTTTAAAGCGAGCCCATAAAAAAAAGGGGCTGATTAGGCCCCTCTTAAATGGAGTTACATCTGTCCTTAACGACCTTGAATGGGAATTACTCATTCGCTGCCGGATTAAACAGCCGGTCGCCAGTATCAGGCCGGCAAAAAGGACAATACCGACTTGATACTTAAAGCATAGACAACAATCCCGGCTTTACCAGCCGCCGTTGATATTGACTTGCGGCCCTGGGCAATAATCTACAGTGACTTTGTCGCAATCTCGTAAATATCCTTAACCAGCTCCGGCTCGTCGGCAATCCGCTGCAGGGCATCGCGCATCAGCTGGCGATTGGGCTCGGGGAATTTCTTCCAGCGGGTTAAGGGGGTTACCAGGCGCGCAGCTACCTGGGGATTCTGGCTGTGCAGGGCAAGGATATGCTCTTTCAGGAACTTATAGCCGGAGCCGTCGGCACTGTGAAAATTAACTGCATTGGCACTGCAGAAAGCACCGATAAGACTGCGTATTTTATTCGGGTTGCTCAGGGTAAATGCCCGGTGCTCAAGCAGCGCCTCGACGCGCTTCAGGCCGCCGAGCTGGCTATTGGTCGCCTGGATCTGCAGCCACAGGTTCATCACCAGCCCTTCATCGCGATACTGTTCCTCAAACTCAGCCAGGGCTTTTGCAGATTGCTCAGCGGCCGCCGGACAATTGACCAGGCAGGTCAGTGCTGCGGCCTTGTCAGTCATATTGTCGGCACTCTGGAATTGCTGCCAGGCCAGGTCCACACCCAGGTTATCAATCAGCATTAAATAGCTCAGCGCCGCATTCTTTAGCGCCCGTCGACCAATCTGCCCCGCTTCCGGCGCATAGTCCTGCTCAATATTATGACGCTGGTAGACCCTTAGTAATTTGTCCGACAGGGCCTCGGCAAGGGCTTTGCGAACAAACTTGCGGGCACTGTGGATGGCATCTACATAAATGACCTCGGCCTCTTCATGGAGCTGCGCTTCACTGGGCAGCTGCAACATCAACTCGACCATCGCTGGATCGAGACTGGTATCGGCCAGCAGTGAGTCATAGGCATCGATTAGCTGCTTATCCATGACCAGTGGTCGCTGGTGAAGACTGTCATCGGTCAATTTTTGCAACAGTGCAAAACTGAGCTTCTGGCCTGCATCCCAACGGTTAAAGCCGTCGCTGTCGCTAGCCATAAGATGAGCGAGTTGTTCTGCACTGTAGGGGTAGTCGAGTTTTACCGGTGCCGACAACCCCCTCAGCAATGAGGGCACTGGAACTTCATGGATATTCTCTATCACCAATTGCTGGCTGGTTTCGGTGATCTCGTAGACAATCTCTGTATCGCCATTGGCATTTAGGGGCAGGTCCCCAGAGGTGCCAACCAGTCCCAGTTTTACCGGAATAACAAAGGCTTGTTTTTGCGGTTGTCCCGGCGTTGCCGGACAGCTCTGGGAGAAATCCAGGGTGAATGTTTTATCTGCAGCGTCATAATGGGAACTGACTTTTAGATGGGGCGTACCGGACTGCTTATACCAGCGGCGGAACTGTTTGAAATCGCGACCACTGGCATCTTCCATCGCGGTTACAAATTCTTCAATGGTCACCGCCTGGCCGTCATGGCGATCAAAGTAGAGATCGGTGGCTTTTCTAAACAGCTCGTCACCCAGCAGACTGTGATACATACCCACCACTTCTGCACCTTTTTCATAGACGGTAAGGGTGTAGAAATTATTGATCTCCATATAGGAGTCCGGTTGCACCGGATGAGACATCGGCCCCCCGTCCTCGGCAAACTGATGGGTGCGCAGATAGGTGGCATCCTCGATACGCTTAACTGTCGCGGAGTTCATATCCGCTGAAAACTGCGAGTCGCGATAGACGGTAAATCCCTCTTTAAGACTGAGCTGGAACCAGTCACGACAGGTCACCCGATTGCCGGACC
>JBMYPM010000142.1:0-3879 GCA_049600275.1 Porticoccaceae bacterium
GGAATTACATCAATTCCTTCTTATCCTGTTATAGCTAAAAAAGCACTAACTTTAAAACCTTTCGACCCTCCAGCAGTATCCATTTTAATCGCTCTCCATGGATTAAAGCCCCCTAGCCACTGCTTGATCACAATCAAATTAAGGGTATCTATTATTTGTAGATACCCGATATATACGGTATCTAGTTATCGCTCAGTAATTAAAGAGGGATTATGCAGCCAGATAGCGGGAAGGAAACTTGCCCAGATCAAGAAAACCTAAGGTTTGATATTGTTGGCTTTGACCAGAGCCTCAAACTGCAAGAGCTAAACGACCATATTGGCTTTGTTAAACAACTGGTCGCCTCAAAAACCCCAGATGACCTTAGAAAACGCCTGCTGAATATCTTTAATCAATTCGGGCTGACTGACTTTACTTTTACAGGCTACTGCAACCATAAGCCTCACTGCCATTTAACCTCTCTACTCGAAGAGCTGCTGGACTGCTACCAGAGCCAGAAACTTGATAAATACGATATGGCACTGGACTATCTCCGAACAGATAATCCCGGCCATTTTTACCTTTCAGATATCCAGCAGATAATTGAGGATGGCCGCTTTCTGACCCACACCTTCGAGAAAAACCTGGAAATAATCGCGCTGTTCAACAGGTTTGAGTTTAATAACGCTTATCTAATGCCCTACAAAGTTGATAAAGAAACAGGCAATAAAGAGACTGTACTCTTCTTCCTAATGGCAAAGGGAGTAACCGCCAAAAAGTTTATAACGCTGACTAAATCCCATAGCGCGGCTTTACATTTACTCGGGGACACCGCTATACGTGTCTATCAAAATAAATTTACAAGCCATAACCCAACGCCGCGAATAAATCCCAAACCTTTAAGGTTACTCACCATTATGGCCAAATCTGACCTAAGTCTTGGCCAGGCAGCTGATAAGTTATGCATTAGTACCGACACGGCCAATAAGCATATGGCTATGGCAAAAGAGATGTTTGGATCGCGATCCCAGGCCAATGCAGTTTATAGGGCAATCCAGGAAGGCTGGATAGATTTCGACTGATTGCCCTCAGCCTTGGAATCTTCAATTAGTCAGCTAACAACTATAATATTCCCCCCCAACACCGCATAATAGCCCCCACAAAAAGAATAGACTTCAAGGACGCACATTTTCATGCCTGCAGCACTGCTTAATTTCTACCAGAAAACAGTTCTTCGCCACCCGCTGGCCGCCATCTTTATGGTCCTGGCGCTGGCAGTTGCCATGGCACTTGGGCTGTCCAATTTTAAGCTGGATGCCTCAGCGGATTCCCTGACCCTGGAACATGATGATGACCTGAATTTCTTTCGTGAAGTGGTGCAGCGCTATGGCAGTGATAACTTCCTGATTGTGACTTTTTCACCATTAGAGGGCGATCTATTTGATGATAACAATCTGCAAACCCTCTCCTCACTGCGCAATGAGCTGGCCGAGATTAAAGGCGTTGAAAGTATGCTGTCGCTGCTCGATGTGCCCCTGCTGTACAGTCCCAAAATTGAAGTTGCCGACCTGAAAGACGAGCTGAATACGCTGCTGTCCCCCGGGGTTGATCGCAATCTGGCGCGCCAGGAATTTCTCAACAGCCCTATCTATAAAGACCTTATTTTAAGCCGCGATGGCCAGACCACAGGCATGCTGGCAACCCTTGAGCTGGACCAGAAGTACCTGGACCTGGTGCAGGCGCGGGATGCACTGCGTCTACTGAAATCAACCGACGGCCTCAGCCAGGAGCAACAGCTTGAACTGGATGCGGTGAGTAAAGAGTTTCTTGATTACCGAACGGCCAAAGCGGCTGTCAGCCACCAACTGGTTGCCGATGTGCGCAGCCTGATGGATGGCTACCGGGATCGCGCCACGATCTTCCTCGGCGGCCCGGATATGATTACCGCGGATATGGTCGACTTTATTAAAAGCGACCTGGCGATCTTTGGTACAGGTATTTTGATCTTTGTAATTGTCACCCTGGCGGTTATTTTCCGCCAGCTGCGCTGGGTTATCCTGCCGCTGAGTACCTGCGCGCTGTGCCTGGTTATTATTCTTGGCTTTCTCAGCTGGATTGACTGGCGCCTAACGGTTATCTCGTCAAATTTTGTCTCGCTGCTTTTGATTATTACCCTGGCGCTGACCATGCATTTGATTGTGCGCTATCGCGAGCTGTATGGCACCCAGCCCGAGGCGACGCAAGACCAGCTGGTGATTGCCACGGTAAGCTCAATGGCTAAACCCTGCCTTTACACAGTGTTGACGACTATCGTTGCGTTTATGTCACTGGTGGTCAGTAATATTCGTCCGGTGATTGATTTTGGCTGGATGATGACTATGGGCATCTCCCTGGCACTGGTGGTGGCTTTTATTATTATCCCGGCGGGCATGATGTTGATCGGCAAGGGCAAAAATAGCTCCAGTAATGATAACTCCGCGTCGTTTACCGCTGTATTTGCCAACTTTACCGAGCGTCACGGCAGTATTGTATTAATGCTGGCCTCTGCTCTAACGGTGCTTTCGATCTACGGTATCACCCGTCTTGAGGTGGAGAATCGCTTTATTGATTACTTCCGCAGCGATACAGAAATTTACCAGGGCATGGAGATTATCGATGCTTCCCTTGGCGGAACCACGCCGCTGGATATTATCCTGCAGGCACCGACTTTTACCCAACCTGAGCAGAGCATTGCGGTTGATGAAGACAGCGAGTATGGCGATGACGCTTTTGGTGAAGATGCTTTTGGTGACGATGCTTTTGCCGAAGAAGACGAGTACGGCGACTATGGTTATGACGATGGGGGCTACGGGGACGATAGCTTTGAAGATGCTTTCGATAGCCAGTCCGATGCCTTTGGTGAGGACAGTGCCAACGAGCTGAAAGATACCTACTGGTTCACCTCAACCGGCCTGGCTGACCTGGCCAAACTGCAGGCATTTCTCGAAGCCCAGCCGGAAGTGGGTAAGGTCAGTTCGCTAGTACAAATCTACGATGTCGCCAGCGACCTCAGCGGCCACAAGCTCAATGATTTTGAAATTGCCTTTATGCGCAAAAGCTTTGGCGACGAGATCTACCAGCAGATGGTGGCGCCCTATCTAATTGAAGATATAGACGAGGCACGTATCCAGTTGCGCGCGATGGAAACCCAGGGCCTGTTGCGCCGTGCCGACCTGCTGGAAAAAATCCGCGACTACGCGGTTAACGAAGTGGGTATCGCCAGTGAAGATATTCGCTTTACCGGCCTGCTGGTGCTCTATAACAATATGCTGCAAAGCCTGTTCAAGTCGCAGATTCTCACTCTGGGTGCGGTATTTGTCGGCATTATGCTGATGTTTATGGTGCTGTTCCGCTCAATTAAGATTTCGGTAATCGCAATTTTGCCTAACTTTTTAGCCGCCGGTATTGTGCTCGGCGGTATGGGCCTGGCGGGCATTCCGCTGGATATGATGACCATTACTATCGCGGCGATTACCGTGGGTATTGGCGTGGATCACGCGATTCATTACATCACCAGATTCCGCCGTGAATTTGCTATCGACGGCAGCTATATTGGCTCAATGCACAGGGCTCATGCGAGTATTGGTCTGGCGCTGTTTTACACGGCGATTACCATTATTGTCGGCTTCTCGATTCTGGCACTGTCCAACTTTATTCCATCGATCTACTTTGGTCTGCTGACCGGACTGGCCATGACTGCCGCTCTGCTCGGCTCGATGACTCTTTTGCCCAAGCTGATATTGCTGACCAAGCCTCTCGGGCCTGAGACTAAAAACGCTGCTTAATTTTGGAAATCCAATAACCCTATGCCACTTGTCACCCTGCAGGATATCTTTCTAAGCTATGGCCAGCCGCCACTGA
>JBMYPM010000143.1:0-3831 GCA_049600275.1 Porticoccaceae bacterium
CCTCGCCCAGTTAAGCCAGTTTGGGGTTGCCGGTGAGCCCGGCTGGCTCGAGGGAACCTCCCTGCAGGGCAGTATTATCGACGTTGCCTGGCTGCAGGGTGAGCAGCTCTATATGCTGCTTGGCCTGGTATTACTGACGATGTTTATTATTCATTTCCTGCCGCGCTTTACCCGGGTAATACCCTCATCGCTGGCGGCCATTGTCTGCGTTACCCTGATAGTGATGGGCTTTAACCTGGATACTCGCGTGGTCGGTGATGTTGCCTCTATCGCAGGCGGTCTACCCAGCTTCCATATTCCTGCGGTGCCCTTTAATTTTGAGACGCTGGCAATTATTTTCCCCTACGCCGTTATTCTCGCCGCGATCGGCCTGATCGAATCACTGCTGACACTGCGCCTGATCGACGAGATTACCGAGACCCGCGGTCGTGGTAATCGCGAATGTATAGGTCAGGGTGTGGCTAACACAGTCACCGGTTTCTTTGGCGGTATGGGTGGCTGTGCAATGATCGGCCAGAGCATGATCAATGTGAATTCCGGTGGTCGCGGGCGCATGTCTGGTATTGCTGCCGCACTCTGCCTGCTGCTGTTTATCCTGGTCGGCTCGCCGCTGATTGAGAAGATTCCCCTGGCGGCACTGATTGGCGTGATGTTTATTGTTGTTATCGGCACCTTTGAGTGGAGTAGCTTCCGTATTATGGGCAAAGTGCCACGCAGTGATGCGCTGATTCTGGTGATGGTTTCCGGAGTTACCGTACTCACCGACCTGGCGGTTGCCGTGGTGGTGGGAGTGATTGCCTCTGCTCTGGTCTTTGCCTGGGAGCACGCCAAGTATATCCGTATCGAAGCCCGCGAAGATCACAAGGGCTCGACGGTCTATGCGGTGACAGGACCACTGTTCTTTGGCTCGGTAACCTCGTTTTTAGAGCGTTTTGATCCTAAGGCTGATAACGATGATGTGGTGATTGATTTTGCCCGCTCGCGGGTAGCAGATCACTCTGGTCTGGAGGCTATTGATACCCTGGCTGAGCGCTACCTGAATGCCGGTAAAACCCTGCATCTTGTCCACCTCAGTGATGAGTGTCGCAGGCTTCTAAAGAAGGCAGGCAATCTGGTTGAAGTCAATGTGATCGAAGACCCCAAGTACTTTGTCGCAGAAGATAGCCTTGCCTAATGATGCTGATGCCTAGTGGCTGGTAACCACCAGGTAGCCAACTAACGCCTTATCACCTGTATTCTCAATCCTGTGACTCAGGTCTCCACGGTAGTGGGCCGAGTCACCGGATCCGAGCTGGCAACTGCTCTCACCCGAAATAACATTCGCCTCGCCACTGGTTATGGTCAGCAACTCTTTGGTTCCCTCAAAGTGGGGCGCGCTGGAGAGGCTGGCGCCGGGGGCGATGCGCAATTCATAAAACTCAATATTCTTTTCCATATGCAGCGGTGAAAGGGTGCGTATCTGGCACTCTTTATCAGCGCGAAAAAGGTTGCTCCTATCCTCCCCGTGAACCACTTCAATGGTTGAGTTCTGCCAGGGTTGATCGAGTAATTCGCCAATACTCATACCAAATGCCTGGGCTATCCTGAAGGTAACAGTCAGGGTGGGATTGGCTTGGCCACGCTCAATCTGGCTCAGCATAGAGCGGCTGACCCCTGATGCCGATGCCAGTTGATCAAGGGTTAGCTTGTGCTTCTTTCGCAACTCGGTAACACGGTTGCAGAGTACATGGCTGGCGGGATCATTGTCATTTATTGCGCTATTCATCGAACTCTCTCTTCAATATAAAGGAATAAAATCTTGCATAAGGGAATATCGGCTTCTACGATAATAGAATAATTTCTCTTATAGTAAACAATCGGTAGGAAATAAGCGACAGTCAATAATCGATAGGAAGATAGCACCATGAAAGCATTGGTAAAAAGGAATTCCACAGTAGGGCTATGGCTGGAAGATGTTCCAGAGCCAGAAATTGGCATTAACGATGTATTGATTAAAGTGAAGCGCACCGCTATCTGTGGCACGGATATGCATATCTACAACTGGGATAAATGGGCCCAGGAGACTATTCCTGTCCCGATGATTGTCGGCCATGAGTTTGTCGGCGAGATTGTTGAGGTGGGCTCTAACGTCAATGATTTTACCCCCGGTCAGCTGGTTTCCGGGGAGGGCCATGTGGTCTGTGGTCGCTGCCGCAACTGCCTGGCAGGGCGTCGTCATCTCTGCGCCCAAACCAGCGGAATCGGCGTCGATCGTCCCGGCGCCTTTGCCGAGTATCTGGCGCTACCTATGTCCAATGTCTGGGAGCACCGCCCGGAGATCGATCTCGATGTGGCCGCACTTTTCGACCCTCTCGGCAATGCAGTGCATACCGCACTGCAATATGACCTGCTCGGTGAAGATGTATTAATTACAGGCGCCGGGCCTATAGGGGCAATGGCGGCGGCGGTTTGCAGGCATGTAGGTGCGCGCCATGTGGTGATTACCGATATTAATCCCCAGCGCCTTGATCTGGCCAAACGGCTGGGCGCCACCTGTACTGTGGATGTTCGCAGTGAAAAGCTCGCGGATGTGCAGCGCCGGCTGGGGATGTCCGAGGGCTTTGATGTGGGCCTGGAGATGTCCGGTAACCCGGAGGCATTCCGCGATCTGCTAAAGAGCATGTGTCACGGCGGCAAGGTTGCCATTCTCGGTATTCCCGCCGAAGAGATGGCTATCGACTGGAGCCTGATGATTTTTAATATGCTGACTCTCAAGGGGATCTATGGCCGCGAGATGTATGAAACCTGGTACAAGATGTCGGTAATGATTGAGAGCGGCCTGGATATATCGCCGGTGATCACCCACCGTCTGCACTACACAGATTTTCAGCAGGGCTTTGATGCGATGAATGCCGGTGAGGCGAGCAAGGTTATTTTAAATTGGGAGTAGGACTGTAATCACAGGAATATTGATATGTATGGAAAATTTCAGGACCATCTAAACACCGAGCTTAAGGCTATCAAGGACGCTGGTCTGTATAAGCGTGAGCGGGAAATAACCTCACCCCAGGGCGCACATGTAGGCGTCAAAAATGGTGCTGAGGTACTTAATCTCTGCGCCAATAACTATTTGGGCCTGGCCCAGAATCCGCAGGTTAAAGCTGCGGCCCAGCGCGGTCTTGAGGACTGGGGATATGGGATGGCCTCAGTACGTTTTATCTGTGGAACCCAGAGTATTCACAAACAGCTTGAAGAAAAACTCAGTGAATTCCTGGGCTGTGAGGAGACTATTCTCTATCCATCCTGTTTTGATGCCAATGCCGGCCTTTTTGAAACCCTGCTGGGCACGGAAGATGCAGTAATTTCTGATGAATTAAATCATGCCAGTATTATTGATGGTGTGCGCCTCTCCAAGGCCCAGCGCTACCGCTATCGCAACTGCGATATGGCCGATCTGGAAGCCCAGCTAAAGGCGGCAGATTCCGCCGGAGCTAGATTTAAGCTGATTACTACCGATGGCGTGTTCTCTATGGATGGCACCATTGCGCGCCTGGACGAGATCTGTGATCTGGCGGATAAATACAATGCACTGGTACATTTTGATGACTGCCATGCCACTGGTTTTGTTGGTGCCCAGGGGCGCGGCACTCACGAGTACCGCAGCTGTATGGATCGCGTGGATATTATTACCGGCACCCTCGGCAAGGCGCTGGGCGGCGCCAGTGGCGGTTTTACCAGTGCCCGCAGGGAAGTGGTTGAGCTGTTGCGCCAGCGTTCGCGACCCTACCTGTTTTCCAATACGGTTGCCCCAGTGGTGGTGGCCGGGGCGATCAAAGCCCTTGAGCTGGTTAC
>JBMYPM010000144.1:0-3818 GCA_049600275.1 Porticoccaceae bacterium
CTGGTTGAGATAACCATGCAGGGTTTCATAGAGATAGTTGGCCTGTAAGGCGGCAATGGTCTGTTGACGCGCCTGCAGGGTTGGCAGATGTTGCAGTGGACGATTTAGCCAGCGGCGCAATAGTCGGCTGGCCATATTGGTCGCGGTTGTATCCAGTACATCGAAAAGGGTGTTCTCCTGGCCGCCGGTGAGGTTGATATCCAGTTCGAGATTTTTGCGACTCGAGGCATCCATCGCCACTGTCTCATCACGGTTTTCGGTGCTGATACTGCGAATATGGGGCAGGGCACCGCGCTGGGTATCTTTGGCATATTGGAGAAGACAGCCGGCAGCACTGATTGCCAGTGGCAGGTGGTCGCAGCCAAAGCCACTGAGATCGCGGGTGCCAAACTGCTGGTTGAGCAGTCTCTGGGCGCTGTCCAACTCAAACTCCCAGATATGGCGACGCCTTACTCCCGGGCGATTGGTAAGGAAGTCATTGTCAGGCAGGTCTTCGGAAATAAGTATTTCAACCGGATTCAGGCGCTGCAGTTCGCTGATTAATTCCTCTTCAGAAGAGAGTTCGAGTAGCATAAAGCGACCGCTGCTCATATCTAAAGTGGCAAGGCCTGTAGTGTTGTTAGACTTGTCGTTGTCACAGTAAACAGCCAGGAGCAGATTGTCTCGACGGGCATCGAGTAGCGCTTCATCACTGATTGTACCCGGGGTGATAACCCGCATGACCTGGCGTTCTACGGGACCTTTACTGGTCTCAGGATCGCCGACTTGCTCACAGATAGCTACGGACTCACCCTGTTTAACCAGCTTGGCCAAATAGCCCTCGGCGGCGTGATAGGGAACCCCGCACATGGGGATAGGATTGCCATTGGTCTTGCCTCTGGCAGTAAGGGTTATATCGAGAATCTGGCTGGCGCGCTTGGCATCGTCAAAAAACAGTTCGTAAAAATCGCCCATGCGATAGAACACTATATCGTTGGGGTGTTCTGCCTTGATACGCAAATACTGCTGCATCATTGGTGTATGGGTTTGTGAACTGGCTTGGGCTGTTGCGCTCATTAAATGATAGCTCTTTCTAAAATGACTTAAACGATAATCGCTGGTTATCGAGTTTAGCAAGGGCAAGAATTCTATCAGAGCGAAGGCTAAATCACAGTGCAATAAACAGTGCTGTGATTTAAAGTCCAAATAAAGCTATAGCCGCAGATAAAACGAAGATACACTTTCCCTATGCACAGTGAAATCTATCATCTTTCCGAACAGTTGGGCAGGGCGCTTTTGCAAAAAAGTGCCACAGTGACCAGCGCTGAATCCTGCACCGGTGGCGGGGTGGCCCAAGCTATAACTGAAGTTGCGGGAAGCTCGAGCTGGTTTAAGCGCAGCTATGTTACCTATGCCAACAGCGCCAAGCAGGAGATGCTCGGTGTGGATGCAGCGCTGCTCGATGAGCATGGCGCGGTTTCTGAACCGGTGGTTATCAGTATGGCCAAAGGTGCAGCGCTGCGCGCCAGTGCAGATTACGCCGTGGCGATTAGTGGTATTGCCGGGCCAGGTGGTGGCAGTCAGGATAAGCCGGTGGGCACTGTATGGTTTGCCTGGCTGAGTCCCGAGGGAGTTTTGACACAAAAACATCTACTGTCGGGCGACCGGCATACAGTTCGCGAGCAGGCGGTAAAAATTTCTCTGCAAGAGCTCTTGCATCAGCTTACTGGATGTAATACTGTATAACCATACAGTTAATGCTGGTTTTGCAATTCATCGTAAAACCAACAGCAAATCCAATAAAAAATTTTATAAGTCAGAACAGAGGTCATAACAATGGACGCCAATAAATCAAAAGCACTAGAAGCCGCGCTTGGACAGATAGAACGACAGTTTGGTAAGGGTACAGTGATGCGCATGGGTGAAGGCACCCGCCAGGCTGTTCCGGCTATTTCTACTGGTTCACTGGGTTTGGATATTGCTCTGGGTATTGGCGGTCTGCCAAAGGGCCGAGTAGTTGAGATCTACGGTCCGGAATCCTCTGGTAAAACAACCCTGACATTGCAGGTGATTGCCGAAGCACAAAAAGCCGGTGGCACCTGTGCTTTTGTCGATGCGGAGCATGCCCTGGATCCGGTCTATGCCGAGAAGCTGGGTGTTGTGGTTGATGACCTTATTGTCTCGCAGCCGGATACCGGTGAGCAGGCTCTGGAAGTCACCGATATGCTGGTTCGCTCAGGCGCCTGTGATGTGCTGGTTGTCGACTCGGTTGCAGCACTGACACCACGTGCCGAGATCGAGGGTGAGATGGGTGATCATCATGTTGGCCTGCAGGCGCGACTGATGTCCCAGGCACTGCGTAAGCTGACCAGCAATATTAAGACGGCTAACTGCCTGGTTATCTTTATCAACCAGATTCGTATGAAAATTGGCGTGATGTTTGGTAACCCTGAAACAACCACTGGTGGTAATGCCCTTAAGTTCTACTCTTCAGTGCGACTGGATATCCGCCGTATTGGTGCGGTTAAGAATGGCGACGAAATTGTCGGCAATGAAACCCGCGTCAAGGTAGTTAAAAACAAGGTGGCGCCGCCCTTTAAGCAGACTGAGTTCCAGATTCTTTACGGCCAGGGTATCAACCGCAATGGCGAGTTGGTGGATCTGGGTGTTAAGCACGGCCTGATTGATAAGTCCGGTGCCTGGTACGCCTACAAGGGCAATAAGATCGGTCAGGGTAAGGCCAATGTGGGTATTTACCTGACGGAAAATCCACAGGTTGCGGCAGAAATTGAAGCCTTTATTCGCTCAAAAGAGCTGGGTAGTGTTCCACCGGCTGAAGAGTCTGCTGGTGATGTGGCTGCAGAATAAGATGTGCAGAAAGGCGCGCTAAACAGCAGTATCAGTAGTCCCACAAAAAGCGCCTGTTGGCGCTTTTTGTATAAAGGGCATTTAAAAATGGTTTATAGAAACTGGCCAGGAAGCAATAGAAAAGAGTTGTTATGTTAGAGAGCCCGGCAGACACAACGGCAGCGAAAATTCGCATTGCGGCGATGGATCTACTTACAGGTAGAGAGTATTCCCGTGCTGAGCTGGCAACCAAACTAAACAAGCGTTTTGATAGTCACGCCTCCATAGACGAAGTTCTGGAAAAGATCGCCGAAGAGGGTCTCCAGTCAGATAAACGCTTTGCTGAAGCCTTTGTTAGATCGCGTATCTACCGCGGTCACGGTCTTGCCCGAATCCGCCAGGATATTCGCCAAAAAGGGGTTGGCGATGAGCTGGTTGCCCGTGCGCTGGAGGAGGCTGATATCGATTGGTATGCGCTGGCAAAAGATGTAGCAAAGCGCAAGTTTGGCAACCGGCCAGCTGCTGATCAACGAGATAAAGCCAGGCGAATGCGTTTTATGCAATATCGTGGTTTTAACTACGATCAGATTAAATGTGCTCTTGGCTCATCGGATGATACCGATGAGTATATAGATTAGCAGGAATCTAACTGGCTCTGCTTATAGTTCTTAGAGGTGCTCTTTGAAAATCTCCACGAGTCGCGGCTCCACCCAGCTATGAGCGGCGAGGTTCAGGATAAATCCGCAATGCCCTCCAAATGACTGAATATCAATACTAAGCTGTTCCGGGCGGTTAATTCTCTCTATATCTGCAACAGGAATAATCGGGTCATCCATAGAGGCGATCAAATGAGTTGGAACCTTCAGGTTGGCAAGCCGATCACCGGTTAGTGCGTAGGAGGAGAAATAACTGTCAATATCATCAAACGGCGTATATTTGGTGATAAATAAATTATTCATATCATTGATAGAACGAGCGCTGTCCAGTGCCTC
>JBMYPM010000145.1:0-3809 GCA_049600275.1 Porticoccaceae bacterium
CGGGTAATTTCAATTCGTGAAAAGCTTGCCGCCAAGGGCGGTGATGCACGGGTTTCTGTGCTTAAAGCGGTTGTTACCCAGGCCAGTTCGGCAATTCCAATTATGCCCCTGTACCTGGCGATGCTGTTTAAAGAGATGAAGAGCAAAGGAACCCATGAAGGCTGTATCGAACAGCTCTACAGACTTTACACTGAATGTCTCTACAGTGATTCACCGCGCACCGATGAAGAGGGGCGCCTGCGTGTCGACGAGCTGGAGTTGCTTCCTGAAGTTCAGGATGCTGTTGCTGATGCCTGGGCCCAGATCAGTACTGAGAACCTTGCCGAGCTAACCGATTTTGTTGGCTACAAGCAGGAGTTCCTCAATCTGTTTGGCTTTGAGATTGAGGGTGTCGACTACGATGCCGATGTCGATCCCAATGTGCAGATTAGCAACCTGGTTTAACCACAGGATATGAGTTCAAAAGCCACGCAATTTAAAGTCGCGCTGCTGCATCCGCGCTATTGGTTGACCTGGCTTGGATTTGCTCTCTGGCGCCTGGTAACAATACTGCCATTCCCTGTCCTGATTGTTTTGGGCAGGGTGATTGGCCTGGTTTTTTACGCACTGCCAAGCCGTCGTAAAACCATTGCCCGGCGCAATATCGAAATCTGTTTTCCCGACCTCAGTTCTGCCGAGCAGCAAGCGATGTTGCGGGCCAACTTTATCAGTACCGGCATTGCCGTTATGGAGGTTGGTATCTCCTGGTGGTGGTCAAAAAAGCGCTTTAGCAAGTTGATCCATATAGAGGGCCGTGAGCACCTCGACGCCGTTAAAGATCGCGGTGTTATGCTTCTGGGTATTCATTTCACCACCCTGGAGATTGGTGCTGCCGCCATATCCACAGTGATTGAAATGGATGGTATGTACCGTGCCCATGGCAACCCGGTCTATGATTTTCTCCAGGCCCGGGGTCGGCTCAGCAAGGGCATTGGCAACGGTATTGTCTACGAGCGCCGGGATGTGCGCGGTACAATGAAAGCCCTTAAAAACGGTCGTGCCCTCTGGTACGGCCCAGATCAGGACTACGGCCTCAAGCAGGGCCTGTTTGCTCCCTTCTTTAATGTTCCGGCGGCGACAGTCTATGCCACAGCGCGCTTTGCCGAGAAGACCGGTGCCGCTGTTGTTCCCTTTAGCCATATTCGACTGCCCGGGGCCCGGGGCTATAAAATCACCGTCCATCCGGCGCTGGAAAACTTCCCGGTGGGTGACGATCTTGTGGATACCACTCGCATAAACAAAATAGTGGAAGCGTTTATTATGCTGCAGCCGGACCAGTATCTCTGGGTGCATCGACGCTTTAAAAACCGTCCCGAGGGAGAGCCGGATCTGTACAATCTGCCGGCCAAAAAGAAAAGGCGCCAGCGGTCAGCATGAGTGTAAGGTTTAGCTTGTATAGCCTCTGTGCCAACAGTACCATTACGTCTCTTTTGGGAAACAGTTTCACACCACAGCTCTGCCCAAAAATTTTTACTGCAAATTTTAGAATAGTTTTAAAAGGAAGTAGGCCATGATTAGCGGAAGTATTGTCGCGTTGTTAACACCGATGCACCCGGACTCTCTAGAGGTGGATTGGGACGCGCTGAAAAAGCTTGTCGACTGGCATATAGAGCAGGGCACCAACAGCATAGTTGCGGTGGGCACTACTGGCGAATCCGCCACTCTCAGTGTTGCAGAGCACGCCCAGGTTATCAGCGTGGTTGTCGAGCAGGCCGCCGGTCGTCTGCCGATTATTGCCGGCACTGGTGCCAACTCAACCCGCGAGGCGATTGAACTCACCCAGGCCGCCGCTGATGCCGGCGCCGATGCCTGCCTGCTGGTGACTCCCTATTACAACAAGCCGACCCAGGAGGGCTTGTATCTGCACTACAAGGCGATTGCCGAAGCTGTGGATATAGACCAGATTCTCTACAATGTGCCGGGCCGCACTGCCTGCGATATGCTTCCGGAAACTGTCCTGCGCCTCAGCGCGATCGACAATATTGTCGGTATCAAGGAAGCCACTGGCGACCTTGAGCGTGGCAAACACATTATCGATCAATGTCCCGAGGACTTTGCCGTCTACTCCGGCGATGATGAGACTGCCAGGGAGCTGATGCTGCTGGGTGGCCAGGGGGATATTTCCGTAACTGCAAACGTTGCACCAAAATTGATGTCACAGATGTGCGCCGCGGCGCTGTCCGGTGATGCCGATAGGGCTTTGGCGCTGGATTCAAAGCTGGCGGGACTGCACAGCAGCCTGTTTGTCGAAGCCAATCCTATCCCAGTGAAATGGGCTGTGGCTGAATTAGGTCTGCTGGCCAATGCACTGCGGCTGCCGATGACACCGCTCTCTGAATCACATTATGAGGTAGTTCGTGCTGCTATGCGCAGTGCAGAGCTGGTTTAACGACATATAAAAATATACGGGGCTACCAAAAAAAATGAAATCACTGATAAGCGCGCTGAATATCACTGTTATCCTCAGTTTAAGTGGTTGTGGCTGGTTGGGGTTGCGCGATCGCAGCAATGACTACCTGCTCGCTGAAGAGACCGAGGTGACGACTGTCCCCGCCGGCCTGGATCGCAGGGTTATCGGCCAGATCTACCCGATTCCCCAGATTCCCTCTGAATCAGTTGAGTTGACGGCTTTTGAGACGCCGCGTCCACAGCCGGCATCGGTAAATACCTTTGAGCAGCTGGTTAAGATCCAGAGCCTTGAGGGTCGCCGCTGGATCCTCATCAATATTCCCCCCAGCGAAGTCTGGCCCCGTGTGCGCAGCGTCCTGAATCGCAGTGGCATTCCCGCAGCACTGGCTGAGGGCTCGTCGGGCGTTATTGAAACTGTGTGGGTAAAATTTAATTCCGATGAAGAGAACTCGCACCGTTTTCGCTTGCAGATCTCCCCGGGTGTTCAGTTAAACAGTTCCGAGATATCCCTTTTACACAACCAGGTTACCCGCTCTGAAGAAGAGCAGGCCCAGTGGCCAGAGCTCTCCGATAGCGACAAGCGGGAAAAGGATATGCTCTCCATGATTGCCGGTGAACTGGCTGGCGCAAACAATTACGCTTCGGTGTCCCTGCTGGCCCAGGATATTGGTGGTGAAGCCAAGGTCAGCGTGGTTACTCCCGAGGTGGCCGATCCCTTTATACAGGCCAGGCTGAGCTTTGATCGAGCCTGGGCTTCCATTCTGTACTCAGCTGATCGTGGTGGTTTTAGCCTGGTAGACCAGAATCGCTCTGGGGGTACTCTGTACGTCAACTACACAGATGAGTCGGCGGATAGCCCGGGATTTTTTGATCGATGGTTTGGTGATAGCACTGATGAGATTCTTGAGGTTAACTACCTTGTGCTAGTCCAGGTCGTTGGCGCTGATGTCGAGGTGCGGATTGTCGGTCCCGACTCTGAAGGACTGGGCAAGGCTGAAGCACTTCGACTGTTAAAGATTTTACGCAACAATATGTCTTAAGGCGCATCGCTCTATGCGCTTTGCATCTCTGGGCAGTGGCAGCAAGGGCAATGCCACCCTTGTCGAGTGGCGTGATACCTGCGTTATGATCGACTGCGGGTTTTCTGTCAGGGATACCGCCAGACGCCTGGATAAACTTGGCAAGACACCAGCCGATATAGATGCCATTCTGGTGACTCATGAACACAGTGATCACTGGAAGGGCGTTGTGCCGCTCTCCGCCAGGTACGATATAGATGTCTATGTTACCGCCGGCTGTATGCGCAGCCGCAAAGCTGATGACAGGGCCTTTCCCTTCCATATTATTGACAGCCACCTGCA
>JBMYPM010000146.1:0-3781 GCA_049600275.1 Porticoccaceae bacterium
ATCTCAACACGACTCTCTAAACAGTCATCCAGTTCGATTTCCGTCAGGGCATCCGGAGTCAGGTTATAGCCAAATACACCGCATTCAGTAATAAACACTGCTTTCATTCTCTCGGCGGTTATCCCGCTAAGAAAAGAGTATAGTTTTTTGTAATCAAACACACGGCCTGGTGAAAAGCGCCAACCGACACTGTGGAAGCCTTCACCCTCATTAATTGCTTTAATATAACCGCAGTCAGGAATAGGCAGTTCGGAGAGCAGCGGTTTTTCTTCACCAGAATGGTGGTGGTGAGCTTTCGTTTTAGCAGCTGTTTTACCCAGCAAATAATTTGGCGCTATTTCACCATTTTGGGTAAATAGCACCACAGCTTGGACTGCCCCCTCTTGCGTTATATAGTCCTCAAGCTTTGCCCGATCTTGGCGCTGATATAAATCCTGCTTGTTACCTACAACAATATCCGCAATGGCAATTTGCTGGTTAAATGTCTGATGTGAGGTATAGCGTTTATCGGAGAGATTACGAGCATCAACCAACGCCAGGATTTTCTGTATCTCAAGGACAGACTGATAATAGTCTGCAGAGAGTACTTGCAACACTTCTTTTGGGTGCCCAAGGCCAGTTGGCTCAATCAACAAACGATCCGGTTTAGCACGCGCAATCAATTGATTTAATGCAACCTGCATAGGCAGCCCTGCTGCACAGCACATACAGCCACCTGGAACCTCGCGAATAAATACGCCCTGCTCTTCACTGTGCTGTCCTCCAAACAGGCTGCCATCCACCCCGATCTCACCAAATTCATTGACGAGAACCGCCCAGCGTTCATCTGCAGGTTTGGACTTTAATAGATGTAAAATAGCGGAGGTTTTTCCAACGCCTAAAAAGCCGGTGATAATATTGGTGGGTATAGCCGAAATACGCGTATTCATAGGTACTGTGCAATAAGTTTTGTCACGTGCAATATCTTATATCCAAATCAAATTCCAGGCATTGCTAAGCTGTTAGCACCGAACAGTTATTACACAGGCATTGCAACTCCAATTGCGGATTTGTCAGTCTGTAGTCAGCCTTACCTACCAGATCACCCAGTTCATCAATAATACTTTTGGAAATCGCGATTTCTTTGGTACTTTGGCATTTACCACAGATTAAAAATTGCGGGATTTCGTGCGAATGGTTACAGCTAATATGGGAGCAGGCGACGTACTTATTGGTTGAGCTTAGTTTGTGTACTAAATCTTCCGCTTCGAGAAATTCCAAGATGCGATATACAGACATTGCCGGCATGGATTTATCAGCGACCTTTTTGTAAGCATCGGTGATTTCATAGGCCGATAAAGGTGTATTGGAAGCCAGCAAGAGTTTCAAAACACCTTTGCGCTTTTCGGTCAAACGCCCACCAGAACGTGCGCAAAGGGCCTCTGCTTTATCGATAATGCGATTGAGTTGCTGTTTATTCATAGGGAAGGATCTGCTCTCTGCCTTTGGTTAAGCGCTATTCGCTTAACAATGTCCAGTTTATCTCAAGAATACTTTACTACTACCGGATGTCAACGATCTAGCACTTCGCCTGGCTTAGCTTGCCTGCGCCTATGGGCACCTTTAACGCCCGACCTGGTAACTTCTGACACCGTTAGAAGAATTGGCTAAAAATCAGTGACTAAAGTCGAGTGTTAATAACAGGCGACTTTTATCTGCCGACAAAGCGGGCGAACGATGAACCAGTCCGGCATTTTCATTACCTTCCCAAAGCTCGCCTTTTAAAAGGGCAACATCTCCACAGCTGAGCTGCTGGATTTCATGGGAATTTTTATACAGTCCAGATTCGCTGTCGAGTTTGCCATTGCTTCCAAGGCCCAATTTTTCACGATTAACTGACTGATGGGGTAACCATTCAGTGGCAATGCCTTGAAAAGTCGTAACCAAACGAGCTGGTACTCTATCAACATGGAATTTGGGGCACATTGCGCGATTGAGTACGGTTAAACGCAACCCCACGCGCTTGAGCTCAAAGAGGTAGCAAAACATTTCCACAAGTTCAGCAATGTTTTCACTTAGCTCCGGTTGGGTGGCATCACCCAAAGATTCCCCAATGCTTGAAAGTACCGTTTGTGGTGTGACGGTCATGGAAGCCTTGAAAGTTGGATTGGCCTTAATAAAGGTATCAACAGAATTTTTCAGCGTATCGGATAACTCGCGCTTCCAAATAACGATATTGTTCTCTTGAAGGTAGATATCAGTCAAAATTCCCGGTTCACTACCTTCGGAAACACGGCGAATCTTCACCTTATCACTAAAAGATTCAAAACTGGATCCATGAACCGCGCTTATACTATTCATGCTTGCTCCCAGACAGGGAATGGATCCTGCAATGTCGCCCAGTAGGCTTTGCCGCGCAAAAGCTCATCTTCACTTAACAGGCACTCATTAAGGGCTTTAGTCATGCCAATTTCATCAAGGCCCTGACCGATAAATACCAGCTCCTGGCGCATATCACCGAAGGGCTCTACCCACTGTTTTTCAATGGAGGCGAGATACTCTTCATCGGTGGGCCAGTTCTCTTTGGGCAGTGCTTTCCAAAACATCCCTGCGAAGCCGTAGCGCGCAATGCCTCCCGCCTGGCTCCATTGGCCGGCAAACTCAGGACGTGACGCCAGCCAAAAATAACCTTTGGAGCGAATCAGCTTGCCGTATTTATCTGTACTGTGGAGAAACTGGTGGAATTTTTCCGGATGAAAAGGTCGCCGTGCTTCATAGCTAAAACTGCCAATGCCATATTCTTCGGTCTCGGGCACATGCTCGCCACGCATCTCCTTGAGCCAGCCCGGCGCCTGTTGTGCGCGCTCAAAATCAAATAAGCCCGTGCTGAGCACTTCATCGATACTCACCTGACCCTGGGAAATCGGCACTATTTTCGCGTGAGTATTCAGTGTTTTAAGAATTGCGGTTAAGCGCTCTATATCAGTCGGGCTAGCCAAATCAGTTTTACTGACAAGAATAATATCGGCGAACTCTACCTGGTCGACAAGAAGGTCGGCGACACTGCGCTCATCCTCTTCACCCAGGGATTCACCCGTATCCTGCAGGTATTTTGCCTCGTCATAATCCTTTAGAAAGTTGACCCCATCGACCACAGTAACCATAGTATCCAGGTCGGCAACATCAGATAGCGAGACGCCATCTTCATCGGCAAAGGTAAAAGTTTCCGCTACAGGTAGAGGCTCTGAAATCCCCGTCGACTCAATAACCAGGTAATCAAAACGTCCCTCCTGGGCAAGCTTGGTAACTTCCTCCAACAGATCTTCCCGCAGCGTGCAGCAAATGCAGCCATTGCTCATTTCAACAAGCTTCTCTTCACTGCGGTTTAGTGACACATCATTCTGGACTATCGTCGAATCAATATTGATTTCACTCATATCATTGACGATAACTGCGACTTTCTTGCCTTCCCGATTGTTGAGAATATGGCTGAGCACGGTGGTTTTACCTGCACCCAAAAAACCCGAAAGCACGGTAACAGGGAGTTTGTTTGTATGAGCCATTAGTCTCTCCATATGTAAGCAGTATTGATCTCTACGCGGCTAAATAACCAGAATTAATTATGATATATCATATCATTTTCTAATTTAGACTGCTCCCTTCTTTTTATCGGCTCTGTTGCTGCTGGCAATCTGCGGGGCCAGAAAACAGTCAAGCAAAAAATTGATTTTATCAAGAGAGATTAGGCTTTAACTGGAGGTATAAATGGTGCCCGGGGCCGGGTTAATCGTAACAGCCTTAG
>JBMYPM010000147.1:0-3778 GCA_049600275.1 Porticoccaceae bacterium
GCCACTTGGGACAATGATTCCACAATTACCAGTCTTGGTGCCATAGGCTATCTAGCTAATGGCGATAAAGTCGAGTTGCGCTATAGCTTTGGCGATCTTAACCTGGGTAGCGCCGAACCAGATCTGTTATCCCGTCATTCAATTACTAACACAGAAACTTCATTGAACAGTCTTCAAGCGAAATGGCAGCGCCCATTTGTGTGGGGCGAATTGGAAATTGAAGGCCGCTATACAGACCAGATAATTGATCAGTTTGGTCGCCAGGAAGACAAACTTCGTGTGGCCGCATCGGTTAACTACTATTTTTAATAGTGCTGCGTCCTTTTACCCCCTCCATAAAGAGTTGGGGTCCAGGAACTCACATATACGTTCGAGATGACAACAGCCTTTAAGTCATCCCGGACGAAGAGGGATCAGCTTGAAAACTCAAAGGCAAAACAGGAAGGCACAGAGAAGTAACGCAAAATAATAGGGCTGCTGGAAAAGCAGCCTTAAAAAACGGAAGTTAAACAAAGGAATTGTTTACAGTTTATGGAAAAAACTGAAAGGAAGAACAGCAAAGGGATTATCCTCGCCGGTGGCTCAGGCACACGCTTGCACCCGATCACATTAGCAGCCTCAAAGCAGCTGCTGCCGGTCTATGACAAGCCGATGATCTACTACCCCCTGTCAGTGCTGATGCTGGCCGGGATCCGTGAAATATTAATTATATCCACCCCAGTCGATCTGCCAGGGTTTCAGCGTATGCTCGGCGACGGCAGTCAATTTGGCCTCAGTCTCAGCTATGCGGAACAGCCATCCCCGGACGGACTGGGGCAAGCCTTTATTATTGGCGAAGAATTTATTGGTGATGACAATGTCGCCCTGGTACTCGGCGACAATATATTCTACGGCCAGCACTTCACCAGCATCCTTGAGGACGCAGTAGCCAGAGAGCAGGGCGCAACCATCTTCGCCTACCATGTCAACGACCCGGAAAGATTTGGCGTTGTTGAATTTAGCCCCGAAGGCAAAGCCCTTAGCATTGAAGAAAAACCCCAGATACCCAAATCCAGATACGCCATCACCGGCCTCTATTTTTACGATAACGACGTTATCGAAATCGCCAAAAGCATCAAACCCTCAGCCCGCGGCGAGCTGGAAATCACCGATATCAACAATGCCTACCTGCAGCGCGGCGACCTGCATGTCAGCACGCTGGGGCGCGGCTTTGCCTGGCTCGATACCGGCACCCATGACACATTGCTCGAAGCCAGCCAATTTGTGCAAACCGTCGAACATCGCCAGGGCCTGAAAGTCGCCTGCCTTGAAGAAATCGCCTATCAGCGCGGCTGGATCTGTGAACAGCGACTGCAGAAACAAGCCAGCGCACTGCATAAAACCGGTTACGGCCAATACCTGCAAAAAGTTGTCGAGGGCTACAGATGAATATTATTGAAACTGGCGTAAGCGGCGCAGTGATTATCGAACCCCAGGTATTTGGCGATGCCAGGGGCTTCTTTATTGAAACCTTCCAGGCCGAGCGCTATAGCAAAAGCGCCCATATCGACCTGCCATTTGTACAGGACAACCACTCCCGCTCAACCAGGGGCGTATTGCGTGGACTGCACTTCCAGAAAAACAGGCCCCAGGGCAAGTTGGTCAGGGTCGTGCGCGGCGAAGTCTTTGATGTGGCCGTCGATATGCGCAGCGACTCCCCAACCTTTGGAAAGTGGCACGGCGTCTGGTTATCCGAAGAAAATCACCGGCAATTCTGGCTGCCACCGGGTACCGCCCACGGCTTTGTAGTCACCTCAGACAGCGCCGACTTTGAATATAAATGCACCGACTACTACGATCCAGATGACGAAGGTTGCCTGCTGTGGAATGACCCGCAACTCAATATTGACTGGCCAGTAGCAAACCCCAAACTCTCGGACAAAGACAGGGCAGGGCAGAGCTTTGCAGAATTAGTTGCGGAGCTAAGCATATGAAGCTGCTTATTACCGGCGCCGCCGGCCAGCTGGGCAAAGCCTTTGTCAGCCAACTAAAAGCCAGTAGGGATATTCAATTCTCAGCCTACAGCCGCGGCGACCTGGATATTACCTGCGTCGATGAAGCCCAGACCGTAATCGCCCGCGAATGTCCCGACTTTGTTATCAACACCGGCGCCTACACCCAGGTTGACCTGGCAGAATCCGAGAAAGAAAACGCCTATCTAGTCAATGAAGCAGGGCCGGCCAATCTCGCTGAAGTCTGCAAGCGGCTGGATATACCCCTGGTTCATTTTTCCACCGACTATATATTTGACGGCAAAAAGAAAAATTCCTGGGTTGAAGATGACTTAACAGCACCGCTGGGCATATACGGTTCCAGCAAACTGGCCGGTGAGAAAGCAATCACCCAAATACACAGCAAACACCTGATTTTTCGGACCAGCTGGGTCTTTTCAGAATACGGCCACAACTTTGTTAAAACCATGCTGCATGTGGGCTCAATGCGCGAAAAACTAAAAGTTGTCGATGACCAGGTAGGCAAACCCACATCCGCCAGAGAAATTGCCCGGCTGGTTCTGGCCATCTTGCCCAAAGTCGAAAACCACTGGGGTATCTATAACCTCGCCCAGCCCCAGGCAATCAGCTGGTATGGCTTTGCCCAGGCAATTTTTGAACAGGCGCGTAGCCTGGATAAAAACTACTGGGACAGGCATCTACTGGTCAGCGACCTGCGACCCATCCCCAGCAGCGAATACCCCACCCATGCCCAGCGACCCGCCAACTCCGAGCTAGACACAGCCAAGATTGAATGCACCTTTGGCCTGGAAATAAAGCCCTGGCGGGAAAGCCTCAACGAGACAATAGGAGCACTGCAATATAATGACTGATTATCAGCCACGGAATATTCTTGTTACTGGTGGGGCAGGCTTTATAGGCAGCAACTACGTCCGTTATATGCTTGCCAAATACCCCGATATAAATATTATCAACCTCGACAAGCTCACCTATGCAGGGTCAATGGCTAACCTCCAGAACCTGCCAAACCGCAAGCGCCATCATTTTGTGAAAGGGGATATCTGCGATCGGCCGTTAGTAGACCGTCTACTCGAAAAGCATCAAATAGATACCATTGTACACTTCGCCGCCGAAAGCCATGTTGACCGATCTATAAGCGGCCCCAGTGAGTTTATCCAGACCAATATAATCGGCACATTTGTATTGCTTGAAGCGGCAAGAGCCTATTGGCAAAAAGCCAACGGCCTCGACAGGAAAAAATGCCGCTTTCACCATATCTCCACCGACGAAGTATTTGGCACATTGGCACTCACAGACCCAGCGTTTACCGAAACCACCGCATATACCCCAAACTCGCCATACTCCGCCTCAAAAGCCGGTTCAGACCATCTGGTAAGAGCCTGGCACCATACCTATGGGATGCCTGTTACCACTAGCAACTGCTCGAATAACTACGGCCCCTTTCAACATGCCGAAAAGTTTATACCCACCGTGATAAGAGCCTGCCAGCAGCAACAGCAGATACCTATCTATGGCGACGGCAGCAATGTTCGCGACTGGCTCTATGTCGGAGATCACTGCTCGGGAGTCGATGCGGTGATACGCAGAGGCATACCTGGAGAAACCTACAATATAGGTGGCGTAAATGAATGGGCCAATATAGATGTCTGCCGGCTGATCTGCGATTTGATGGATAAGCAATACCCCGATGGAGCCCCACACAGGCAACTAATAAGCTTTGTTCCCGATCGTCCCGGTCACGATTGGAGATACGCCATAAACGCAGG
>JBMYPM010000148.1:0-1657 GCA_049600275.1 Porticoccaceae bacterium
CATAGACGATCATTAAAATCGAGATGACTATCAATGTCAGCACGATAACTACGCCCCTGAAAGATTTTCTTTCCACGATCATAGTCACTAAGGCTAGGCATGTCAGCACTATCGCCAATATGGCGCCGCTAATCGGTCTGCTGGGTACAGTGCTGGGTATGATCCAGGTGTTTGCCGATATTATGCTCTTTGGCACAGGTAATGCCGCCGAGTTGGCTGGTGGTATTTCCCAGGCGCTGATTACCACAGCTGCAGGCTTAACCATCGCTATACCGGCGATGATCTCCAATCGCTATTTTGAGCGCCATGTGGAATCCCTGGTGGTCCAGCTGGAAGGGCAGGCGACCAAGCTGGTTGACGCTATGCACAGCGATCTTTTTAAGCAGCCCTAGATCAATGAGCCTCTTACCAATTAAGCATTCAATCCAGGCTCTCGCGAGACTGACTGTTGAGGCGCTAAGGTGAAATTTCACCGCAGGCGCCGCGCAGATAACGGCATAAACCTGACACCGCTGATAGATGTGGTGTTTTTGCTATTGATTTTCTTTATGGTCACCACCACCTTTACCAAAGAGACGCGGCTGCTGATCGAGCTGCCGGAAGCTGATGGGGAGGTTGCCGATAACAGCCCGGCGCCATTGGAATTGGTGATCGCCAAAGATGGCAGTTACGCTGTAAATGGACAAAATTTGATAAATCGCGATATCAAGACCATTATGGCGGCACTGAGGGATGCCTCGGACGGCAATACAGATATTCCGCTGGTGATTACCGCCGATGCCCAGGCTGCCCACCAGGCGGTTATTACCGCGATGGATGCCGCCGGCAGGCTGGGATTTAACCAGTTGAATATTGCTACCCAGAAAGCTGCTGAGACATTGCAAAAGCCGTGATAAGAAATATTAAACTGCTATTAAAAGTGCTATTAAAAGTGCCATTACAAGAGCCACCACAAGAGCTATAAAATTATGTCCGACCAAACCGTCCCTGACGGAGCAACAACTTACCTGAGATTACTAAAATACGTGCGTCGATACTGGTTGGCCTTTGTTATCAGTGTCTTTGGTTTGGTATTGCACTCCTTTGCCGAGGTCGCCTTTGTCGACCTGCTGGGTTTTATCACCGATACCGTGGGTACCCTGACCAGCTCCTCTGTGGATGTTTCGGCGAAAAGCCTGCCGACAACCGGTATGACCGCAGCCCTGGCGAACAGCTTCCTCGGTGACCTGATGGTCGATCGCTCCTGGCTGGTTATTCCAATATTCCTGGTGGCGATCAGTTTACTGCGCGGTATTGGCTACCTGATTGGCAGCTATGGCCTGGCCTATGTATCAAATTACCTGGTCCATGCACTGCGCACGGATATTTTTGAGAAATACCTGCAGCTGCCTTTTTGTTTCTTCGATCGCTCTATGTCGGGGCACCTGGTCTCCGTGGTTACCTTTAATGTCCAGCAGGTCACCCAGGCCTGTACCAAAGCTCTAAAAACACTGCTCCAGCAGGGTAGCCTGGTGATTGGACTGCTCGGTTACCTGTTCTATGTAAACTGGAAGCTAACCCTGTTCTTTATTGCTGTGATGCCGCTGATTGCATTTTTAGTCTCAGTCGTCAGTAAGCGTTTCCGGCTGATCAGTACGCGTATTCAATCGGCGATGGG
>JBMYPM010000148.1:1667-3756 GCA_049600275.1 Porticoccaceae bacterium
CAGTCGTCAGTAAGCGTTTCCGGCTGATCAGTACGCGTATTCAATCGGCGATGGGCGATGTCACCCATGTGACCCAGGAGGTAGTTAACGGCTACCAGGAAGTGCGTATGTTTGGTGCGACCGGCAATGAGCGCGAGCGTATGACCCTGGCCAGCCACAGCAATCGTCGCCAGAATATGAAGATGGCGCTTACCGAGGGGGTCAGCAATCCCCTGGTGATGCTGTTGGTGTCACTGGCCTTTGGTGGTATTACCGGTTTTATGCTCAGTCCCTCGATTCTTGAAACCATGAGTACCGGCAGTTTTATCACCTTTCTGGTCGCCTCCGGTATGTTGATTAAGCCGATTCGCCAGCTCACTGAGGTCAACAGTGATATCCAGAAGGGTATTGCCGCTGCGCAATCCATCTTTGAGATTATCGATGCCGAGCCAGAGAAAGATAATGGCTCTATCGAGCTGGATTCGGTGCAGGGCGCTTTTGAGTTTAAGGATATTAACTTCCGGTACAGCGCCGAAGGCCGCATGATTTTGCAGGATATTAACTTTAGCGTTAAGCCCGGTGAAACCATTGCCCTGGTAGGCTCCTCGGGCAGCGGTAAAACCACATTGGTCAGCCTGATTGCGCGCTTTTACAATCACGGCGAGGGCAGTATTTTGCTCGACGATGTGGATGTAAACCAGTTTACCCTGCAAAACCTGCGCAGCCATATTGCCCAGGTAAGCCAGAATGTCACGCTGTTTAATGACAGTATTTTAAATAATATTGCCTACGGTGAACTCTCCAACCGCAGCCTGGCTGAAGTTAAGGCAGCCGCTGCTATAGCCCATGCGGACGCGTTTATTGAACAGCTTCCCGACGGTTACCAGACCCATATTGGCGACGATGGCGTAATGCTCTCCGGCGGTCAGCGCCAGCGTATAGCCATTGCTCGCGCAGTGTTAAAGAATGCCCCGGTACTGATCCTCGACGAGGCGACATCGGCCCTGGATACAGATTCTGAACGCTATATCCAGGCGGCACTGGAAGAGCTGATGAAATCCAGAACTACCTTTGTTATTGCTCACCGGTTGAGTACGGTTGAAAAAGCCGATCGTATCCTGGTGATGGAGAAGGGTCGCATTGTGGAGCAGGGCAGCCACCAAGAGCTCCTGGACCAGTCCGGGCGTTACTCGCAGCTCTACCACAACCAGTTTAGCGAGCTGGAGGCGAGCTGATCTTGTCTCTGGAGCAAACAATAACCAGTGCCTGGGATCGCAATAGCCGCTGGCTAGTGTTGTTGATCCCTTTCTCCTGGCTGTACTCCGGGCTCTCTGCCCTGAGGCGGCTCTATCTGCAGAATAAATACCAGAGCCGAGCCTACAGCGCGCCGGTAATTATTGTCGGCAATATTAGCGTTGGTGGCAGCGGAAAAACGCCATTGATCATTGCACTGGTAAAAGAACTTAAACAGCGTGGTTATTCACCCGGTGTTGTCAGTCGTGGCTACTCGGGCGCTGCTGCCGAGTATCCCCTTGCGGTAAGCCCTGATACAGCGGTGATGGAAAGTGGTGATGAACCGCTTTTAATTGCAACACTGGCCGACTGCCCGGTGGTGGTTGATGCAAATCGTCCGGCAGCAGTGAACCATCTTCTAAATAATTTTGATTGCGATCTGGTGCTTAGTGACGATGGTCTTCAGCACTATGCCCTGCACCGGGATATTGAGTTGATTGTTATCGATGGCCAGCGCGGGCTGGGCAATGGTCGACGACTGCCCGCAGGACCACTTCGCGAAGGCCCTCAGCGTCTAAACCAGGCCGATATGCTGATTGTTAATGGTTTATCGGATAAGAGCGCTGAGCTGGCAGCTAATCCTGCTGAAAAGATGAGTATTCGGCCAACGCAGTTTCGCCATCTTCAGTCTGGTCGTGGAGAGTCTATTGATAGCTGGTTAAAAGCTCAGGCTGGAGCTGATAAGCAGGTGCATGCTGTGGCTGCTATTGGCAATCCCAAGCGCTTTGCCAATACGCTCTCGGCAATGGGTCTGTCGGTAAATTTACACAGCTTTGATGATCATCAAACCCTGAATCGGGAAGATCTGGATTTTGCT
>JBMYPM010000149.1:0-3694 GCA_049600275.1 Porticoccaceae bacterium
CAGGGAGACTTTGGCCCCTCGTTTAAATACTCCGGCCGCACGGTCAACGAACTGATCGCCGCCGGCCTGCCAGTTACTGCCGAACTGGGTCTCTACGCCCTGTTGATCGCACTGGTTATCGGTGTCGCTGCCGGGGTCATTGCGGCAATTCGACCCAATACCCTGCAGGACTATATTCCCATGTCCGCAGCCATGCTCGGCATCTGTATGCCGTCATTTCTGCTCGGTCCACTGTTAGTTTTAGTCTTTGGCATCTATCTGGACTGGCTGCCGGTCTCTGGCTGGGGAGATATTCCCGGAGATAAAATCCTTCCCTCAATAACCCTGGGTGCCGCCTACGCCGCCTATATAGCCCGGCTCTCCCGGGGCGGTATGCTGGAGATACTCTCCCAGGACTATATTCGCACCGCTCGCGCCAAGGGCCTGCCAGAGCCGCTGATTATTGCCAAGCACGCCCTGCGCGGCGGGTTAATACCAGTGGTCGCCTTTCTCGGGCCAGCCTTTGCAGGCCTGCTTGGGGGTTCCTTTGTGGTGGAAACCATCTACCAGATTCCCGGCCTGGGTCGATTTTATGTGCAGGCGGCGTTTAATCGCGACTACACCATGATTCTCGGTATGACAGTGTTCTTCGCCACATTGATTATTCTCTTTAACCTGCTCTCGGATATGCTGGCCATATGGCTCAATCCAAAGCTGCGCCAGCAGACTGGAGGGCAGCGCTAATGTCGGTAAACGCCCAGCTGAATACTCAACTGCCGGAACAGGGAACCTCATTGTGGCAGGATGCCTGGCTAAAACTGCGCAAAAACCGCCTGGCCCTCTGTGGACTGGTTATCCTGGCCCTGCTCTGCCTGGTATGCCTGGCAACACCATGGATTGCACCCTATGGCTACGAAGAGCAGAACCTCGGGCTTGGGGCCAGTGCCCCCTCCCTGCAGCACTGGCTGGGCACCGATATCTTTGGCCGCGATATGCTTACACGAATTATGTACGGTGGCCGGGTTTCACTAGCTGTTGGCTTTATCGCCACGGCCGTGGCACTGGTCATCGGTGTACTCTGGGGTGCGATTGCCGGCTTTGCCGGGGGCCGTGTGGATGCGCTGATGATGCGTATTGTCGATATTCTCTACGCCCTGCCGTTTATGATATTTATTGTGCTGCTAATGGTGATCTTCGGGCGCAATATCTTCCTGCTGTTCTTCGCAATTGGTGCTGTCGAGTGGCTGACCATGGCGCGAATAGTTCGCAGCCAGGTAATGGCACTGCGCAAGCAGGAGTTTATTGAGGCGGCACACTCTATGGGTCTCTCCCAATGGACTATTATCCGCCGCCATATTATCCCCAACACATTGGGGCCGGTGATTGTCTACACCACATTGACTATTCCCAGTGTGATGCTGCTGGAGGCCTTTTTAAGTTTTCTCGGACTGGGTATCCAGCCGCCGCAGAGCTCCTGGGGACTGCTGATCAACTACGGCGTCGAGACCATGGAGGAGTATCCCTGGCTACTGATTTTCCCCGGCGCCGCCCTCTCCCTGACCCTGTTTGCCCTTAACTTCCTCGGCGATGGCCTGCGCGATGCCCTCGACCCCAGAACCGCAAAGGATTAATGGCTGTGGCACTACTTGAGGTCAATGGATTAAAGGTTTATTTCCACACCAGGAATGGTCTGGTTAAAGCCG
Organism: Porticoccaceae bacterium; assembly: GCA_049600275.1. Taxonomy (GTDB): domain Bacteria; phylum Pseudomonadota; class Gammaproteobacteria; order Pseudomonadales; family Porticoccaceae; genus HTCC2207. The sequence goes on from JBMYPM010000149.1 coordinate 1,683, forward strand.
TAGACGATGTAAGTTTTAACGTCGATGCCGGCGAGACGCTGGCCATTGTCGGCGAGTCCGGCTCGGGCAAATCGGTGACCTGTTACAGCTTGCTGGATCTGCTGCCAAAACCCCCGGCGGCAATTGAAGCTGGCACTGCATTATTTAATGGCGAGGATCTATTAACCTGCGACTCGGCCCGCATGCGCCAAATTCGCGGCAGTGATATCGCAGTGATATTCCAGGACCCGATGACCTCGCTGAACCCCTTTATCAGCATCGGTGAGCAACTGATTGAACCACTGATCTACCACCGGGATAAAACCCGGGTTAAAGACCGCAAAACAGCCCGCAGGCTGGCGTTGGAACTGCTCGATGAAGTGGGCATTATCGACCCCGAGTCGCGCTTTGACAGCTATCCCCATGAATTCTCCGGGGGTATGCGCCAGCGGGTGATGATCGCCATGGCATTAATTAATAAGCCGCGTTTATTAATCTGCGACGAACCCACCACCGCCCTTGATGTCACCATTCAGGCACAGATTTTAGAGTTGATTAAAAAGCTGCAAAAGACCAGGGATGTGGCGGTGATTTTTATCAGCCACGATCTTGGCGTAGTCGCCGGAATTGCCGATAAGGTCATGGTAATGTGCGACGGCACCATCAGGGAGGCCGGTGATACAGAGCGCATTTTCTACAACAGTGAAAATGACTATACAAAAAAGCTTCTGGCCGCTATTCCCGAGGGCGCCAAGGTACTGCCCAATCGCGCGGAACAGGATAAGCCGCTGGTGGAGGTAAGGGATTTAAAAACCTACTTTAACGACCATAGCAATAGGCGCCATACTAATAGAACCAGTGACAACCAGGCTATTAAGGCAGTGGATGGGGTTTCACTGGATATACAGCGCGGCGAGATTCTCGGACTGGTTGGGGAATCCGGCTCCGGCAAGTCGACGCTGGGGCGCTCTATTTTGCAGCTGGCACCCACTACTTCCGGTACAGTCACATTTGATGGCACTGTTCTCGGCGACCTCAAACCAAAACAGCTGGTACCCTGGCGACGCAGGATGCAGATGATCTTCCAGGATCCCTACGCCTCCCTGAACCCGCGTATGACCGTCTATGAGACCCTTGCAGAGCCCCTGCTCTATCACGGCCTGGCCAACAGCAAAACAATCGACCAGCAGGTGCGCCAACTGATGGATGATGTGGGCCTGGCCCATAGCCAGATCGATATCCCCATGAGTTTTCAGGCGGCCAGCGCCAGCGCATCGCGATTGGTCGCGCTATTGCGACAAAGCCGGCGTTGATTATTGCCGATGAACCGGTGTCTGCACTGGACGTTACGATACAGGCTCAGATCCTTGATCTTATTTTGGCACTGGTGGAGCGCCATAACCTGACAATGCTGTTTATCTCCCATGATTTATCGGTGGTTCGCTATATTTCCGATCGGGTTATGGTGATGAATAAAGGCTTGATTATTGAGACCGCGGCGACAGAAACACTTTGGGCAAACCCGCAGCAGGACTATACCCGGCAGCTGTTGAAGGCAATACCGCTGGCGGATCCAAGATAGGAACGCCTGCGCGCTGCCAACGCCTAGGGGCAGAAATGGTTATTAGAAGTATTTGCTGGGCATGCCCATAACACTGTCAATACTGGCACCCATGGTTTTAGCATGGGCATCAGCGCGCGGCAGAATGCGCCCGAAGAAAAACTCAGCTGTATGCAGCTTAGCCTCAAGGAATGACTTTTCACCCTCACCAGCCTGCAGCTGCCTGCTCGCCGCGGCACTCATCTGCAACCACATAAAGGCCATATAGGCATAACCGGAGAACATCAAGAAATCGACAGAGGCGGCACCAGCATTGTCCGGATTCTTTTTCGCACGCATTCCCATACGCAGCCCCAGGTAACGCCATTTAAGGGCCAGCTTGGTGACTGCCCAGGCCTGCTTGCGCAGGGTCTTATTTTTTCCCTCGGGCTTCCAAGGCAAGAACCGAGCGGCAAACTTAAGCATCTCGCCG
>JBMYPM010000150.1:0-3676 GCA_049600275.1 Porticoccaceae bacterium
CGCCGTTGAGCTGCCCGTCAGCGCGCCATTCCACACCTCACTGATGCGCCCGGCGGCGGATAATCTTGCGGAAATTGTCGAGCAGACAAGCTTCTCTGCACCGCAGATACCGGTTTTGCACAATGTTCACGCCCAGCCAGAGACTGATCCCGAGGCGATTAAAAGATTGATGCTGGAGCAGATCTACCAGCCGGTTCTGTGGGTTGACTGTGTCAATGGCCTCTCCAGTCGTGGAGCAGAGATATTGATTGAATGTGGTCCCGGGCGCGTCCTTAACGGCCTCTCAAAGCGTATCGACCGCAGCCTGACTTCATTGGCCACCGATGATGTTGCCAGTCTTGAAAACGCGCTGACATCAGTTTAAATACACCGTATAAACAATTAATAATTATAGGAATATCACATGAGTCTTAATGAAAAAGTAGCCCTGGTCACCGGCGCAACCCGCGGTATTGGTGCGGCTATTGCCGCTGGTCTCGGGGAAGCTGGCGCCACTGTCGTGGGAACTGCAACCAGCGAAGCCGGTGCGGCGAAGATTACCGAGCGCTTTAAAGAAAATAATATTGCTGGTGTTGGCATGGTGCTCGATGTAACCAGCATTGACTCAGTGAACCAGGTTATCCAGGCTATTTCTGAACAGTTTGGTGCGCCGACCATACTGGTCAACAATGCCGGTATTACCCAAGACAATATCCTTATGCGTATGAAGGATGACGAGTGGATGGATGTTATGGAAACCAACCTGACCTCGGTATTCCGCCTGGCCAAGGCCTGTGTGCGACCAATGACCAAGGCGCGCTGGGGCAGGATTATTAATATCAGCTCAGTTGTTGGTGCTATGGGTAATGCAGGGCAGAGTAACTACTCGGCCTCAAAAGCCGGTGTTGGTGGATTTGCCCGAGCCCTGGCCAAAGAGCTGGGTTCAAGAAATATCACTGTTAATACAGTTGCCCCTGGTTTTATCAATACTGATATGACCAAAGACCTGCCCGAAGCCAATAAAGAGGCGCTTTTAACACAGGTTCCACTGGCCAGGTTGGGCGCTCCGGAAGAGATCGCTTCAGTGGTTTGTTTCCTCGCTGGAGAGGGCGCAGCTTACATTACCGGTGAGACAATTCATGTGAATGGCGGCATGTACATGGCTTAAGTGTTTGATTTAAAAGGGAAAACATCCTTTTAAAAATAGGGCTTTAGCATTTTGTAATTTCTAGGGTAAAATGCGCGCCCGTAAACACAGAATAACGCTGCCAGAGCAGATTTGTTCGGCGGCACAATTAATTAAAAATCCGTAAACAGGAGTAGAAATACGATGAGTAACATCGAAGAGCGCGTCATCAAAATGGTTGCAGAGCAACTGGGTGTAAAAGAAGAAGATGTTAAAACTACTTCCTCTTTTGTAGAAGATCTGGGTGCAGATTCACTCGACACTGTTGAACTGATCATGGCTTTGGAAGAGGAATTTGACGCTGAGATTCCTGACGAAGAAGCGGAAAAGATTGCTACAGTACAAGACGCGATCAGTTATATCACAGCTAACAGCTGATACTTATTGCTCGCTAAAAAACCGCTCCAATGGGGCGGTTTTTTTATGGCTGGAATTTATGTTTAATAGGCGACTGGTTACCCAAGAGTTAGTCCATGAATAGCGTTGTAAACAGCCCGGAGATTCTCCACAGCGGCCCGACCACCATCAATGGTGTTGAGGCGGACTCGCTGCCTGTGGCCGATCGCGGTACAAACTATGGTCACGGCCTGTTTGAAACCATGCTGCTCAGCGCCGGTGAGATACCGCTGTGGCAGTGTCACAGCTCGCGGTTAATGGCTGATGCGCCAGCCCTTGGGTTGAGTATCAGCAAAGACATTCTCGACCATAACCTGGAAAAGTTTCTCACTCTTCTCAAGGGCCAGTCACTGGGCAGCGGCATTGTCAAACTAATGGTCACCGCCGGCACAGGTGGACGTGGTTACGCCTCACCGGAAAAATTGTCGCCCCAGGTAATTTGCCAATTCTCACCACTGCCGGAAAATCTTTTTCAGTCGCGACGGGAGGGTATAGCCCTAACCCAGTGCCAGTATCGACTCCCAGCCAATCCGCTATTGGCAGGCATCAAGCACCTCAATCGCCTCGACCAGGTATTAGCCAGGGCTGAGTGGGGTGACGAATATGCCGATGGTCTTATGTTTAGCCAGCAGGGCATATTGGTTGAGGCTACCAGCGCCAATATTTTTATTAAAACTGCCGACAGTGGCTGGTTAACCCCTGTCCTGGACCAGGCCGGTGTGCGCGGTGTTATGCGCGGCCTGTTGCTGGAGAGGCTCTTTAACCAAGCCGGTCTCCAGGTGTCAGAGGGCACTATAGGCCCGCAGCAGCTTGCCACAGCCAGCGAGCTGTTTATCTGCAGCTCGGTTCGTGGATTGCTGCCAGTCACTGAAATAAAAAATATCGGCCACTGGTCTATAGGGCCTGATACAAAAAGGCTTCAATCGGCACTCTTTGATCTCTATGATTGTTACCCATGCTGAAACCTCTAATACGCACCACCATCCTTCTGGCAATCGTCGCCGGGATCTTTATTGCACTGTTGCTGGGAACCGCCCAGCGCCATCTTGAGGCGCCCATCGAGCTGGCCAGTGATTCAGTAGAGTGGACCGTTGAAAAGGGCAGCAACCTCAATACAGTCAATCGACAGCTTCACAGGGATAATATCCTCAGCCATCCCAGGTTGATAAGCCTCTATGCTCGCCTCACTGGACAGTCTGCTATCCAGGCTGGCCAGTACCAGATAAACAACGGTGATAGTGCTAAAACCATTCTCGATAAATTTAATCGTGGTGAGGTTATGCGCTACCAGATCACCTTTCCCGAGGGTTGGGCCTTTAAGCAGTGGTTGCAGCATCTCGCCGCTGTTGAGCAGTTTGCCGATATAGGCGAGCTGGGTCAGGCGCAGATTATGCGCGCTGCCGCTATTCACAAACAGCACCCGGAGGGCTGGTTGTTTCCCGATACCTACAGCTATATCAGCACGGATACCGCCGTTGATATTCTTGCCCGCGCCCACAGTAAAATGGTCGAGGTATTAGGGGAAGCCTGGGAAAATCGCTCTGCTGATTTACCCTATAAGTCTGCCTACCAGGCGCTGATTATGGCCTCGATTGTTGAGAAAGAGACCGGTCTTGCCGAAGAGCGCCCGGCAATAGCCGGTGTATTTGTCCGCCGCCTGAATAAAAACATGCGCCTGCAGACAGATCCAACCGTTATCTACGGATTGGGCGATGCCTACAGAGGCGACCTTAAACGTTCACATTTAAAAACCCCCAGCCCCTACAATACCTATATGATAAAAGGGCTGCCGCCAACTCCTATTGCCATGCCCAGTGCTGCGGCTATACAGGCAGCGCTTCATCCAGAGGCTGGCACCAGTCTCTATTTTGTAGCTCGAGGCGATGGTGGACATTATTTCTCGAACAGTCTTGAGGAGCATCAAAAGGCGGTGCGAAAATACCAGATTTACCAGCGGGCAGTTAATTACCAGTCAGCGCCCAAGCTTGAAACTAGAGAGAAGTAAAAGAAACTCCTTTAGTCCAGTAGAAACAGTAAAATAGCCAGTAGTTAAAGGCTGAAAAAATTAAAATATAAACAGCTTAGGTCGGGGAAGTCGATGCGCGGAAAATTTAT
>JBMYPM010000151.1:0-1846 GCA_049600275.1 Porticoccaceae bacterium
CTTTATAGCCACCTCAATTTCAGGCTATTTATTGGTCGGTAATACTGATGCAAAGTTGCCTTATATTGACTCATTCACCACCTGGTCGAGTGTGGTTGCAACCTGGATGGTAGCGAGAAAGATTATTGAGAATTGGTTGTATTGGTTAGGTATAGATGTAGTGTCAATTTTCCTCTATCTGGAGCGAGGGCTCTACCAAACCGCTGGTCTATATACGTTATATATTATCCTCGCCGTAGTGGGTTATATACTCTGGACAAAAAAATATCGTGAGCAAAACTCAGCAGATTCTTCACCAAGCGCTATCTAACTGGCAACACTGGCAGACCGGTGGGGCTACTCTTTCCAGTCAGCCTCATGTTGTGCGCGAACTATTAGGTGGAAAAACCAATCGCTCTTTTCTGGTTGCCGACGGTGCTTTTCAGGCAGTGGTTAGAGTGAATGCCAGTAACAGCTCAAATTTGGGGATTGATCGCGATAGAGAGCGAAAAATTCTTCAGCTATTGCAGCCCACAGACTGTGTTCCCAAACTTTTATATAGCAGTGATCAGGTATTAGTCACGGAGTTTTGTGATGGTCGCCATTGGACACAGGCGGATCTCTCTGAGGTGTGTAATCGCCGAGCGGTTAATAGCATGCTCGAGAAAATTCAGTCCATCGCTGTCCCTGATCTGCCACCACGCAACTATGTTGATTACTGCACGGCTTATATCAATCAGTTGGATCAGAGCATGGTTGACCCTGCTCTAGTCGAGACGATTCTCTCAGCCGCTACGGCAGTTGATAGCAGTGCTTGGCCTGCGGTTATTTGCCATCATGATCTGGTGCCGGAAAATATTATTGTCACTGGGGATGGTCTAATACTGTTGGACTGGGAATATGCCGCTATGGGTCATCCGGCGCTGGACTATCTGCGCCTCTACCAAAACGATCTAAGGTCAACTAACCTTTCGTATGAAGCGGTGAGTATTGAGCAGGTACAGATTGTTCAGCGCGCTATGGACGATCTCTGGACATTGGTGCAAGACTAATTTTTGAGGTGCTCTATGAGCAAACATTTAAATCAGCTAACGCCTGAAGAGAAATATGTTATCCAGGACAAGGGCACCGAGCCGCCATTTACCGGTGAATATACCGATAAGACCGATGCCGGACTCTATCTCTGTAAACAGTGTGATGCGCCCCTGTATCGCTCAGGGCACAAGTTTCTCTCCCACTGTGGCTGGCCCAGTTTTGATGATGAGATTGCCGGGGCGGTAAAGCGTGAGCCGGATGCCGATGGCAGGCGTGTAGAGATTCTCTGCGCTAACTGCGGCGGTCATCTCGGGCATGTGTTCGAAGGTGAGGGCCTGACAGCAAAAAATATACGTCACTGCGTCAATTCGATTTCCATGAAATTTGTTGCCGAGTAGTTATCCAGGGCAAATTGTTTTACGTTGAGCTATCCAGGTCCCTGATAAAATGGCTTTTACAGGCCATTTCCTGTAGGCTGCGCGCCATTCTTCAATGCACTCAATACCGAGTGCCAGCAAATACTTAAAGACACCTTATGAGCTTTAATGAACTGGGCCTCTCAGCCCCAATTCTCAAGGCCGTTGCTTCGCAGGGCTACGAGACGCCATCACCCATTCAGGCAAAAGCCATACCGGCGGTTCTGGATGGCCGCGATGTTATGGCCGCTGCCCAGACTGGTACCGGCAAGACCGCTGGTTTTACCCTGCCAATACTTGAGAGGTTAAGCACTGGCCGCCGTGCCCAGTCCAACCATGTCCGCACACTGATCCTGACGCCAACCCGCGAGTTGGCGGCCCAGGTAGGTGAAAATGTTGCCCTCTACAGCAAGCAT
>JBMYPM010000151.1:1856-3668 GCA_049600275.1 Porticoccaceae bacterium
TTATCACTGACCTCGGCGGTTGTCTTTGGCGGAGTAAAGATCAACCCGCAGATGATGAAGCTGCGCAGGGGAGTGGATATCCTGGTGGCGACACCCGGTCGTCTAATGGATCTGCACAGCCAGAACGCAGTGAAGTTTAACTCACTCGAAGTGCTGGTACTGGACGAAGCTGACCGTATGCTGGATATGGGTTTTATTCACGATATCAAGCGTATTATCAGCCTGTTGCCAAAGCGTCGCCAGAACCTGATGTTCTCGGCCACCTTCTCTGATGATATTCGCCAACTGGCCAAAGGCCTGGTTAGAAATCCAATCGAGATTTCAGTAACTCCGCGCAATGCTACTGCGCCCACGGTAACCCAGTCGGTTTACACTGTGGATAAAAAGAAAAAGGCGGCTGTGCTTACACGCCTGATCCACGACAACAGCTGGAGCCAGGCGCTGGTCTTTACCAAGACTAAGCATGGCGCTAACAAGTTGACCAAACATCTCGATGCCGAGGGCATAGTGGCCGCGGCTATCCATGGCAATAAAAGCCAGGGTGCTCGCACCAAGGCGCTGGCCGGGTTTAAGGCTGGTGAGATTCGTATCCTGGTGGCCACTGATATTGCCGCTCGCGGTCTGGATATCGAGCAGTTGCCCCAGGTGGTGAATTTCGATCTGCCAAATGTTGCCGAGGACTATGTTCACCGTATTGGTCGCACTGGTCGGGCTGGATCTACAGGTGTAGCAATCTCCCTGGTCAGTGCCGATGAAGTGGATCTGCTCTCGGATATTGAGCGCTTAACCCAGAAGCTATTGCCCCGTGAGGTGATGGATGGGTTTGAGCCTGTACACGACGTACCAGAGACCACATTGAATCGCCCGGTTCGCGCGAAAAAACCGAGAAAGCCCCTAAAGAGTGAAACCAATAGCAGGGGTAACAGCAGGCATAATCCTAACGCCAAGCGAAAAAGCACCTATTCACATGGGCCCAAGGCGGGCGCCAAGAAAAAGAATGGTGGTCGCGATGGCTCTCGTGACGGCTCTCGTGAAAGCTCTCGTGAAAAGAAGCGCGACGGCAATCGCAATGGAAATAGAGCGGGCAGTTCAGAAGGTCGCTCAGATGGCAACCGATCAAATAGCCCCTATGGAAGAAGTGCCAACGGTAACCGCAATGCCAAGCCGGGTGGCCAGGGTCGCAGAAATCCAAAGGGCAATTCCAGGCCGCAGCAGAGAAATTCGCAAGGCTAGTGAATCCGGACCAGGTGCAGGGTATTTACACCTGGTCCGCCTTTAATACCCCGCGTTTACACAGTATCACAGCCTCCATACAGCCAGGTTGTACATTTACCACCAACAGTATTTTGAGAGTTTTAAATGTTTGAGCTTCGTCCCAGCAAAGTTATCTCCTACAAAAATGATTTATTGTCCGGTCTCACCGTTGCGCTGGCTCTGGTGCCGGAAGCTGTAGCCTTTGCCTTTGTTGCCGGCGTAGAGCCGCTGGTTGGCCTCTATGCAGCCTTTATGGTCGGTTTGATAACCGCCTGTATCGGCGGTCGTCCGGGAATGATCTCTGGTGCCACTGGTGCGCTGGCGGTGGTGATGGTGTCACTGGTCGCCCAGCACGGCGTCGAATACCTGTTTATTACAGTGGTATTGATGGGCATCCTGCAGATCACAGCCGGTATTTTAAAGCTCGGCAAATTTATTCGTATGGTCCCCCATCCGGTTATGCTCGGTTTTGTAAACGGTCTGGCGATCGTGATCTTTCTCGCCCAACTCAGTCAGTTCGGGGTTCCCGGCGAGCCGGGCTGGCTGCATGGCACGTTT
>JBMYPM010000152.1:0-3659 GCA_049600275.1 Porticoccaceae bacterium
TTGTGCGAACGCTGAAAATTAGAAACCCATGGGACCGATCTCAAGGGCAGGTACAAAGACTATTCCGCTCCCAAAAAAGACAGAGTAGATTTAGAAAGTCATAACAAAAAACAGCTGTGGCTATTCAGCAATCAAAGCGCTGAGAGACTCAAGAGTCTGCGGCCCTAAAAGACGATGAAGCAAAACACCCTGACTATCTATAATTAGCGTCTCAGGAAGAACCGATACCGGCTCCAGGGACCAAAGCGCCCTCGGGTCAGACTGCAGGGATGAAAACTCAATCCCCAGTTTTTCCACCTGGGCCAATAACTTCTCACCCTGGACATTATCAAAATTAACCGCCAGAACCGTCAACCGATCTGCATACGCCTCAGCCAGCCTATTGAGCTCCGGAATCTCCTCACGGCATGGCGAACACCAGATCGCCCAGTAATTAACCAGCGTCAACTTGCCCTGATTATTTTTAAAACTGTGGCTGCCACCATCGGTCAGGGGATAACTTGCATCACCGCTGCAGCCAGCCAAAATCAGGCCGGTAAGTAATATCTTTTTAATCATTAACAGGTCTCTTTTATTCAGGACTTTTACTTATTAGGTTCAGGACTTTTAGTTGCCTTGTTCAGGGCTTTTAGTTGCCTTGTTCAGGACTGTTATCAGTAGCAAACAGGGTTTGTAAATCCACCGACATATTGCGCTCCACTAAGTCGCGATTATCACCGATAAGCATCTCAAATTCCTTATACCATGGATGACCGGCAAGTAATTTTTCACTCATCATATCCGTCGGGCTAAGAAAATTACCGCCCAGCCAACCGACCACATCATTCAGGCTGATACTGCCCGGATCGCGAATCAGAACATACTGCCCTTTCGCGGTCTTCTCAAGAATATGCCTCTCCAGGAGCATATTGCGCAACCGCCGCCAGTGCTCCGCATCCAGACCCACCACAGTCATAGCGCTATCCGAGAGAGACTGGCCCTTTTGCTGGCGGCGCCAGCACTGCCAGAGAATAATCACCACCGCCAGCAGATCGGGCATAGCCCTGCCGCGTCCCTGGTAGCGAAAGGTCTCCAGACTGCGGACCAATTCGGCACCGACCAGAATCAAAACCCAGAGCAGATAAATCCACAGTAAAAAAAGCGGAATTACCGCAAATGCACCATATACGCTGGTATAACTGGAATGGGCCACCAGCAGACCAAATAATGTCTTGGCTGTTTCAAATAGCACCGTGGTAACCAGCCCGCCAAAGATTGCATAGGAGGTTCGTACCTTGCAATTGGGCACAGCAATATACAGAAGGGTAAAAGCCAGCCAGGTCAGCAACCAGGGCAGATAGGAAAACAGGATTGCCGATACACCCAGACTATCAACTTCGTCGACAATGAGCTGAAAGGAGACCAGGTAGGTTTTCATCATCATACCCGCTGCCAACAACAGGGGCCCAAGACTGAGAATTGCCCAGTAGACTAAAAATCCGGCAAGCCCCTTGCGGCTTCCGGTAGTGGCCCAGATATGGTTAAAGGTCTTCTCAATATTCGCGAGCATTAAAAATGATGTGACCATCAGGATAACCACACCGGCGGCACTGAGCTTGCGCGCCTGAGATGAAAACTCAGTAAGGTACTGGCTTATCTCCTGGCCACTGCTGGGCAGAAACTTGGAAAAGATAAATGCCTCGACCTGGGAGCCAACCTCATTAAAAGCCGGCACCAGGGAAAACATGCTGTACATCAATGTCAGCATAGGCACTATGGCAAACAGGCTCATATAGGTAAGCGCCGCGGCACTCTGGCGACAGCCGTCCCGATTAAACCGCGACAGCAGATAGCGCAGAAAATGGCCGCTGCGAACCATAACAGCAGATATATTTTGCAGACCAGATTGCAACCCGTTGGCCATACCGATAAAGCTCCCTTTAAGTTTAAAACCGTTTGCCCGTACAATAGCCGTATAAACCATTTAAGGATAGACGATGGCGACTATTTACCATAATCCCCGCTGCTCCAAATCGCGACAGACATTAGAGCTGATTAAAAACCAGGGTGTTGAGCCCGAGATTGTGCTCTACCTGGAAACACCCCTAAATGCACAGGCTATCGCCGGACTGCTAAACAAACTGGGTATCAGTGCGCGACAGCTGTTGCGCAAGGGCGAACAGGCTTACAAAGAACACAATCTCAGCGATACCAGCCTTTCAGAAAAACAGCTGATTGAAGCCATGGTGAAATCGCCAAAATTAATTGAACGACCAATTGTCGTCGTCGATAACAAAGCAGTTATTGGCCGACCACCAGAACTGGTGCTGGAGATACTTTAATGTCACAACCCTATGTATTAGTGCTCTATTACAGCCGCAACGGACATGTAAAAAAGCTTGCCGAAGAGATCGCCCTGGGCGTTGAAGCTGGGGGTATGGAGGCGAGACTGCGCACAGTTCCTGCGGTCTCAACTGTCTGCGAAGCGACCGAGGAAGATATTCCCGACAGTGGTGATATCTATTGCAGCGAGGACGACCTGGTCAACTGCAGCGGTCTTCTGATGGGCAGCCCGACCCGCTTTGGCAATATGGCCGCGCCGCTAAAATACTTTATCGACGGCACTGCGGGCCTATGGATGAATGGCAACCTGATTGATAAACCGGCCGGGGTTTTTACCTCGACCTCGAGCATGCACGGCGGCCAGGAGAGCACATTGCTTTCGATGATGATTCCACTGTTGCACCAGGGCATGCTGATAAGCGGAATCCCCTATTCCGAACAGAGCCTGCACAGCACTACAAGCGGTGGCACCCCCTACGGCGCCAGTCATGTTCAGAGCGATGAACTGAGCACTGATGAAAAAAACCTCAGTCGGGCCCAGGGCAAACGTATAGCCCAACTGGCCACCCAACTTATTAAATCCTGAGGCGGACTAACTTGACCACTGAACTCAAACTCTCGATCAGCAGATTCCTGACCCGAAGCAGCTATGCACTTTTACTGGTAATCATTGCTGTTAACCTGTGGACACAGAGTGCCCCCTGGGTAATTTTTCTGCTCTACCTGGTACCACTGCTGATTTTTCTTCCCGGTATGATTACAGACACCATCCGCAACCTTATCTGGATGGGTTTTGCCCTGCTGATGTACTTTGCAATACTGGTCTACAAACTGAGTGTTCCCGAACCCCGGGCGCTGGATATCAGCGAACTGGTTTTAACGGTTGTGCTGTTCAGCGCCTCGATGATTTATGCGCGCATCAGGCAGGCAAATAACCTATAACTATGAAGTAAAAATCGAAAAGGATTCCACATGAGTGAGAAAACAGGCTTTATACGCAGGTTTTTCCGGTTTATTGGCAAGATCGTCAATGTTATACGTCATCTGATCAGCCTGCTGTTTGTGGTGCTCTTTATTATCATTATTGGTGGTATGTTTGCCGATGATATTCAGCCGATACCAGACAAAGGCGCACTCTATTTAGCACCCAGCGGTGTGCTGGTTGACCAGCGATCCTATATTGACCCCCTTGCCCAGGCCCTCTCTCAAAGTGATCAGCGCGATGCAGAAACATTGGTCCGGGATATAGTCGACGCCCTTGACTATGCCCAGTACGATGCCAGAATCACCCATATTCTCCTGGATACCAATTACCTGACCGGCGGCGGTATCGCCAA
>JBMYPM010000153.1:0-3643 GCA_049600275.1 Porticoccaceae bacterium
TGTATAAGCTTCACCGCCATAGACCACCAGAGCGCTGTAGCCCTCGGTGCGGTTTTTCAGGATATCGATTAATTTAAAGCGCGCCCGTGCCAGTCGACTGGGCTTGATATCCTCGGCCAGCATCGATGGTGAGAGATCCATAATCAGTATCAGCGCGCTATCTTTTTTATGGACTGGCTGGGGCAGCTGCTCCCAGGCGGGACCGGCTAATGCAAGGCAGCCAACAACCCAGGCCAGTAGTACCCAGTAGATGCCGCGCTGCTTTTTATCACTGTCTCCCTGCATTAAAAATGGCAGCAGTGCCGGATTGATAATTTTCGCCCAGTTGCCGGCACTGCGCTTTCGCCACTGGGTAGTGGCGACTATTAACAGTGCCGGAACCAAAGCCCAGATCATCAGTGGGCGCAGGAAATGAAACTCGCTGAAATCAGTGCCGGTAAATTCAAGCATGTGACCTCCTGGCGCCGCTACTGGAAAGGTTAAACAGTGCGGCTAGTAAACTCAGGGCGAAGGCCAGCCCCAGGGGCCAGTGATAGAGGGCTGCTATAGGGCGAATAGTTTCCGCATCCTGCTCTATGGGTTCCAGGCGATTGAGTTCTCGATAAATCTCTGCCAGTTCCTGGGGATTGCGCGCACGAAAGAATTTGCCGCCGGTGGTATCGGCAATACCCTTAAGGGTATTTTCATCGAGATCGGCGGAGGGATTGGTAACACGGGTGCCAAACAGGCTGCGGGTTTCCATTGCCTCTGCACCTATGCCTATGGTGTAAATTTTCACCTTGGCGCGACTGGCCAGTTCGGCGGCTTTCAGGGGATCCAGCTCGCCGGCATTATTGGCGCCATCGGTCAGTAGAATAACCACACGGTGATTTTCCGGTCTTTCCTGGAGACGTTTTACCGACAGGCCAATAGCATCGCCGATAGCGGTTCCATTGCCGGCAAAGCCCAGTTGCGCCTCGTAGAGCAGGGTCTGCATGGTTTTGCGGTCAAAGGTTAATGGTGTTTGCAGATAGGCTTTTTCGCCAAATAAAATCAGCCCCAGGCGATCCCCCTGGCGCTCAATAACAAAGTCGCCGACCACTGCTTTTACTGCTACCAGGCGATTGACCGCCTGGCCGTTAAGCTGCATATCTTCCCGCTCCATACTGCCGGAGATATCCACGGCCAATAAAATATCCCGGCCATTGGTTGGCAGGGCAACGGGTTCGCCGATCCAGATCGGTCTGCTAAGTGCCAGCAGGGCACTCAGCCAGGTTAGCCACAGGACTGTTAAGAGCAGAGATTTTCGCCAGTTGCTGGTTGCAGCTGGGCTGGCTTCTCCGGCGGCATTGGCCAGCTGCGGGGCGCGCAGGGCACGCAGCTGGACATCAGCTGGTTTGCGCAGCCATCTGTAGAGCAGCGGCAGCGGTGCCAGTATCAGGATCCATGGCCAGAGAAGTTCTAACATAGGCTTCTATCTTCTAATTTATCCTCTGGAATATGCTGCTTTATCCAGGTTTTGGCATCTGCAAACAGCGGATGAATGGCCTCTCTATTAAGCGGGCTGCTGCCATACAGCGCCTTATCCATATCCAGGTTTAACTGGTCAAAAACCGGCTTGTCACAGCTGAGCTGCATAAAGCCAATAAAAGGCTCAATACTCCAGCTGCCCGGATGGCGGTTTGGGTAGGCGCTGATGGCGGTCTGCTTTAACAGTTCAAAGAGATCGCGCAGCTGCTGTGGGCTCTCTGCTGACTCCAATTGATAGAGTCTCACAAGTGCCTGGCGACGATAGAGTTTGGCTGTATAGCGCCGGTACCAGAGCCGGATTAACCAGCCTGATAGCAGGCAGCCGGCGATAATTAGAATCCACCAGCCCGGTGCCAGCGGCCACCAGCTGACCGGTTCCGGAAGGTGAATATCGCGTAGTAGATCCAGTGGATTCGCCGTGGCCTCAGTTTGTGGACTGTTCATCAGCTGCGCCGTCCTTTGCGTCTCTTGCCATAGGCCTGGGCGAGTATGTTCATGATCGGGTCGGCGCTGTTAAAGGGCAGCAGGCCGGCGGAGAGCTGCTGGCTGAATTTTTGCAGTCGCTGGCTGCGCTCGGCAAAGGCATTGGCAAATTCTTCCCGCAGCCTGCTATTGCCGGTGTCGAGCAGTCGCTGGTGCTCGCCATCGCTAACCGCATAGAGAGCCGGTTCGGGCAGTTCGGTTTCAATGCTGTCATAGACCTGGCAGAAGTTAAGGTTGCCGTGGCGAGCCAGTTCAAATAGGTGTCGCTCGCACTCCTGGTCAAAGTCATGGAAGTCGCTGACAACAAATATAGTGGTGCCGGGCAGGGAGAAGCGTCGCGCCTCCTCGAGAATATGGGCGAGACTGAGTTGGTCTGCAGCCGGTTCCAGCAGCTGCTGGCTGAAGTCCTGCAGTTCATGAATAAACTGCAGGACTGCGTGATGGCTGCGGCGGGACTTTACTTCCGCCTGGCGCTGGGCGCCAAACACCAGTCCGCCGACACGGTCATTGGCATTTAGTCCGGCCCATGCCAGCGCCGCCGAAATTTCACAGGCAACCACAGATTTAAGTCGCTGGCTGCCAAAAAACATCGAGTTGCGCAGGTCGCTGACAACCAGTACCGGGCGCTCGCGCTCTTCGCGAAAAATCTTGGTGTGCGGGGTCTGGGTTTTGGCGGTAACTCGCCAGTCGATACTGCGCACATCGTCGCCGGGCTGGTAGATACGCACTTCCTCGAAGTCCATGCCGCGACCGCGAAACCTTGAGCGGTGTCCGCCAGCCATCATCTGCCTGGCCTGGATTCGCGGAAAACCGGTCAGTTCCCGGGCCGCATAGCGCAGTTTGACCATCTCGCTAAGGCTGGCGATGGCGGGGTGGTGATTGTTCTCTTGGCTCTGGGTCATCAGGCTGATGGGACAGTTTCCAGTAATGTATCTATCACCTGGTTGGCGGTGATACCGCTGGCCTCTGCATCAAAGCTGAGAATCAGGCGGTGGCGCAATACATCGTGGGCCACTGCGCGAATATCATCAGGGGTGACATAGTCGCGGCCCTGCAGCCAGGCCATGGCACGGCTGCAGCGATCCAGTGCAATAGTGGCCCGCGGGCTGGCCCCGTAGTCGAGCCAGTTGGCGAGGTCGCCGCCGTAGAGTTTGGCATCGCGGGTGGCGAGAATCAGCTGGACTAAATACTCTTCGACCGGCTCGGCCATATGCACCGCAAGTGCTTCTTTGCGCGCGGCAAACAGCATTTCCTGGGTCAAAAGCTCTATGCCCGGCACTTTTTCCTGCAGTGATTCCCTGCGGGTGAGTTGCAGAATCAGGTGCTCGGTTTCCGGTGCCGGGTAGTCGACCATAATATGCATTAAAAATCGATCCATCTGCGCTTCCGGAAGCGGGTAGGTACCCTCCTGCTCGATAGGGTTCTGGGTGGCCATTACCAGGAACAGTTGCGGCAGCTGGTAGGTGGTGCCGCCCACCGAGACCTGGCGTTCGGCCATGGCTTCGAGCAGGGCGGATTGAACCTTGGCCGGTGCGCGGTTGATCTCATCCGCAAGCACCAGGTTGTGAAACAGCGGGCCGGCCTGGAACTCAAAGTTTCCCTGCTGGGGACGGTAGATATCACTGCCGGTAATATCGGCGGGAAGCAGGTC
>JBMYPM010000154.1:0-3627 GCA_049600275.1 Porticoccaceae bacterium
GAGCGACCTGATTGCCAACTCGGCATCTGGTATTAGTGGTGCAGGCCGCCAGGCCAGCATTGGTACACTGCATGCCGAGACGAGCGATAGTTTTAAAGCCTATGCATCATCTGGCCATCGTCATCATCCTGAAATAGTGCAGGGGCTTACGGATATTGCTTCCAGAAGTTCTGCTCAGGGCTCAGGGGAAAGTTCGGTTAACCTGACCTTTGTGCCACACCTGCTGCCTATTAATAGAGGTATACATACAACCCTCTATGCCAACCTGAGCAGAGAAGTGGATGTTCAGGCTCTGTTTGAGCAGCGCTATAAAGATGAACCCTTTGTCGATGTTCTGCCCGCCGGCAGTCATCCAGAGACGCGCTCGGTGCGCGGTTCAAATGTTTGCCGAATTGCCGTCTGTCGTCCCGGTGGCGGCAACAAGGTAGTGGTGCTGGTTGTCGAGGATAACCTGACCAAGGGTGCCTCAGGCCAGGGGATTCAGTGTATGAATATTATCTTTGGGCTGGCTGAGAACTCTGGATTAACTGCACCGGCACTACTGCCCTGATGAGCGAAATAAAATCCATCGTTCTTCCCTATCGGCCAAAGCTGATTTATATTCTGGGAGTTGTATTTGTAGCCTTGATGGCAAGCTTGTTTTTTTTGGGCAAGTTCTGGGAAAGACAAATACTCAAGGATGAAATCCAGGCGAAGGCAGGACTGGAAATACTGGTAGAGAAACTTGAGGCCAAGGTTGCTCAGCAAGAGCAGAAGTTGAGTCGAGTTGAGCTAGACCTGCAGGTAGATTCCGCGGCGCTGGAGAGTACTCGACAGGAAATGATCGTCTTGCAGAAGAGTATTTATCAGCGAGATGAAGAGTTAAAGCTCTACCGTGAACTGTTGCAGGATGGCAGTCAGCCCAACGGCCTCTCTGTTGCAAACCTTAAGCTAAGTAGATTGAGTGATGGACGGGTTAGCTATCGCTGGGTTGCCAGGCAAAAGACGGTAGAGATGAAAACCCTGAGTGTCTCGGCAAATCTTTGGGTCTCGGGATTGCTCGATGGAAAAGATGCCAGGTTAACTCTTGCGGAACTTGATCCAGAGGTTGAAAAAATACCCCTTAAGATGGAATTTAAATACTTCTCAATCAATCGGGGTGTGATGACATTGCCGGATAATTTTGAGCCCAGGCAGGTGAGAATAACACTGCGCTATCCGTGGATGAAAAACACACAGTTTGATCAAAAATATGACTGGAAAATTGAGGACTGAACAATGTTTGGTTTAAAGGGTGTTAAAAATGAACCTGGTTTTAATTTGGGAACTACCACGCTCATTGCTGCTGGTACCCAGTTGACCGGCGATTTAATTTTCACCGGCAATCTTGAGATTGAAGGTGAGGTGATTGGCAATATCCGCGCCGAGGGTGAACAGTCCCGGGTTCGCGTTTTGCAGAGCGGTTCTGTGAAGGGTGATATAGAGGTTGCCACTATTATTATCAATGGTCATGTAAAAGGCGATCTGCATGCCAGCGAGTTGGTTGAATTAGCCGCCAAAGCTGTGGTCGAAGGTAATTTAAACTATAACTTGATAGGCATTGAAAAAGGCGCTGAAGTTGTGGGAAGTTTTGTTTATCATTCCGCAGATTCGAATATCACACCATTTCCAAGCGATCGCGACGAAGCAACTTTATAGGAAACACGGAGAAAAAATGTCAGGTATTGAAACATTTACACCCTCGGTACTGGAGGTTACGGAAAATGCTGTAGCCAAGGTGCAGAGCCTCAAGTTAGAAGAGGATAATCAAGACCTTAAGTTGCGTGTCTACGTAACTGGTGGCGGTTGCTCGGGGTTTCAATATGGGTTCTCATTTGAGGATGTGATGGCGGAAGATGACACCGCGGTTACCCGTGACGGCATCACTGTGCTGATCGATTCACTCAGCTATCAGTACCTGGCCGGATCGACGGTCGATTATGAAGAGGGTTTGATGGGGTCGAGATTTTTAATCACCAATCCTAACGCCTCTACCACCTGTGGTTGTGGTGCCTCTTTTTCGATTTAACGAAATTCTTTTGAGCAAGGATGTTCAGTATGCGATGGCTAACTCTATTAGCACTGCTGCCCAATTTACTGCTGGCGCAAATTAACCATGCCGAGGCCGCTGACCAGTTAATTACCGCCGACAGCAAAACCGTGACTGGCTATGTAGCCAGAATCAATCTCAATAAAGCCGATCAGGTGCTCAAAGCTCTGCAGCGCGCCGAGGCCTATTTCCAAGCCCAGCAGCAAGATACGCAATTCTCCAGCACTGTGCCGCCGATTGCTTTTGTAATCTATGGGCCGGATGTGGGGATGTTTTTCAAAGAGAACTACAGTGACTTTAAACCCATCGTCGATCTCGCCGCACGCCTATCGGCTCTTGAAGTGATAGATGTAAAGGTCTGCCAGGTCAGTTATGAGAAAGAGGGGTTGGATAAAACGACGCTGATGCCGTTTGTGACAACAGTGCCCTTTGGTCCGGCGGAGGTGAGTCGGTTACTTGATGATCGAAAATACAGCTTTTTTTAAACGGCTTGTTACAAATACTCTAGCTTCAGGGTAAGTAAACGCCACCCAAAATAGTTGCTCTACTGGCACCAGTGACCGCAGGTAAATTACCGGACTTCTTTTCGATGCGCTGTTTGGCCAGCCAGGCAAAGGCGCAGGCCTCGACCCAGTTTGGATCCAGTCCCAACTCCGCTGTCGAGTTAACAGTTGATTCTGGTATGGCATTGACGAGCAGTTGCATCAGGCCGCTGTTAAGTACACCGCCGCCACAGACAAAGACTTCGCTAATCGGTAAGCCGAGATTATTAATCTCTCCGGCAATGCTGTCGGCCGTTAGTTGCATCAGTGTTGCCTGAATATCCTGCGCAGGCAGATCAAAACCGATTAGCTGCTTATCAAGCCATGGCAGATTAAAGTCTTCACGCCCAGTGCTTTTTGGTGCGGGCCGGGCAAAGAAGCGATGCAACCCTAGCCGTTCAAGCAGCTGGCTATTGGCTGTTCCGCCAATTCCCCAGTCGCCGTTATTGTCGTAGGCAGTGCCTAGCTGTCGCTGACACCAGCTGTCCATCAATATATTGCCCGGCCCAGTATCAAAGCCGCTGCAGTCGCCATCAGCTGCGAGCAGGGTGATATTGGCGATACCGCCAATATTGAGGATCACGCGATTCTTTTTTGGGTGTGAAAAGAGTTGTTGGTGAAAGGCGGGAACCAGTGGTGCGCCATGCCCGCCAAGTGCCATGTCCGCGCGCCGAAAATCAGCCACAACAGGGCAGCCTGTGCGCGCCGCTATAAGGGTTGGATCGCCGATCTGCAGGCTGAAGCCTGGTTGGTTTGGCTCTGGCGGGGCGTGGCGAACCGTCTGTCCATGACTGCCAATGGCAATTACCTGCTCCTTCCTAATTTTGAGCGAGGACATTAGTGCAGTGGCAGCTTCGGCAAATAACTCTCCAAGCTCGTTATCTGTCTCACCATAGCGTTGCACGCTGTCACTGCCTGGCAGGCAGAGGCCGAGAATCTGTTGCTTTAGGTTTTCAGGTATAGCATGAGAGTAGCTGCCAAGAAGCTGCAGCTGATCGCCGTTAAATTCAACGGCCA
>JBMYPM010000155.1:0-3627 GCA_049600275.1 Porticoccaceae bacterium
CAGGAAGAAGGCACTGGGTGCCATCAACATCATGCCGTTGGCAACATACCAGCCGCCTTCAGTGCTAACTGCCAGGACTTCGAAGCCCCAGAGTTTGCCTGTACCAAACAGCTCGCGGAAAAACGCGACAACCAGCAGGATAACGCTGTAGCCGAGACCATTACCCACACCGTCGACAAAGCTTGGCAGCGGCGGGTTTTTCATGGCGAAGGCTTCGGCGCGACCCATCACAATACAGTTGGTGATAATCAGGCCAACAAATACTGATAATTGCTTGCTGATATCGTAGGCAACCGCCTTGAGCACCTGGTCAACCATAATTACCAGCGAGGCAATAATGGTCATCTGCACAATAATACGGATATTGTTAGGTATATGGTTTCGAATCAGCGAGACAAAGAAGTTGGAAAACGCACATACAGTGGTCAGTGCCAGGCACATAACAAAGGCAACCTTCATACTTGAAGTTACCGCCAGCGCAGAACAGATACCGAGCATCTGCAGCGCGATGGGGTTATTGTTCGCTACTGGTTCGAGCAGCGTGTCTTTAATTTTTGACATTGATTAGGCCTCCCCTGATTTCAGGTAGCTGATAAGGGGCTGGAAGCCCTGCTCGCCGAGCCAGTACTGAACCAGCTTATCGACACCACGTGTGGTTAATGTGGCACCGGCAAGACCGTCGATCTGGGATTCAGATCCCGCTCTTTCAGTATCCACCCTGCCTTTAATTACGCTGAGTACCAGATCACCCTGGCTGTAGGCTTGCTTACCAATCCAACTGGCTTTCCAGTTTGGATTGTCAATTTCGCCACCCAGGCCCGGAGTCTCGGCATGCTCATAGAAACCGATACCGGCAACCGTCTGCAGGTCTGACTCAAGGGCCAGGAATCCATACATGGTTGACCAGAGGCCGTAACCTTTAATCGGCAGAATTATTTTTTCGATACCCTGCTCGCCTTCTACTATATATACGCTGGAGTATTTGGCGCGGCGTTTGATCTTGGCGATATCTTCCTCACCAGTCAGTTCAACTGAGAGCGCAGGATCCTTAGAGGCTTTGCGCTGATCGTAAGTCGCCACATCAACTGCATCGGTAAAACGACCAGTTTCCATATCGACAATTCGAGTGGTGATCTGCTCAAACTGGGTTTCCACATCGACACCAGCTTGCAGCAAACCTGCAGAGGCGAGGATATTGGTTTTCAAGTCGAGCAGCTTGTTGGCCTGCTGGGCTGGACGCAGCATCACCGCGGCACTGGATACCACAATTGCGCAGACAATACAGAGTAGCGCAGCAACGCCAAAGGTTTTCTTAATAGAGTCATTAGCCACGGGCAAGTCTCCTTTTGATATTTCCCTGAACCACAAAGTGATCAATCAGGGGCGCAAACAGATTGGCAAACAGGATTGCCAGCATCATGCCCTCTGGGAACGCGGGGTTAACCACACGAATCAGGATCACCATTACGCCGATCAAAATGCCGTACCAGAGCTTACCGGTATTGGTCATTGAGGCCGATACTGGATCAGTGGCCATAAAGATGGCACCAAAGGCGAAACCGCCGATTACCCAGTGCCAGTAGAATGGCAGAGCAAACATTGGGTTACTCGACTCAATGCTATTAAAGAGTATAGAGAGCGCTGCAGAACCGATCAGAACACCGGCAATAATTCTCCAAGAGGCAATTTTCATTACCAGCAACATCACTGCACCCATCAGGATAGCCAGAGTTGAAGTCTCACCGATTGAACCCTGCACAGTACCGACAAAGGCCTGCATCCAGGTTGTGCCCTGCTCGAGAGCAGCAACACCAGCGGTGGCTGCGACTGAAAGCATGGTCGCACCAGTGTAGCCATCGACAGCAGTCCAAACCATATCACCGGACATATAGGCCGGGTAGGCAAAATAGAGAAACGCACGTCCAGTCAGTGCTGGGTTAAGGAAGTTTTTACCAGTACCGCCAAACACTTCTTTACCGATCACAATACCGAAGGTAATACCTACAGCGACCATCCACAGCGGCAGATCCGGTGGACAGCAGAGCGCGAAGAGCACAGAGGTTACAAAGAAACCTTCGTTTACTTCGTGACCGCGAACACTGGCAAACAGTACTTCCCAGAATCCACCGACAACAAAGGTAACCATATAAATTGGCACAAAATAGGCTGCACCATGAACCAGGTTGTCCCAGATTGAGGTTGGGTCATAGCCGGCGAGCATATTGATAAACAGACCGCGCAGACCTTCCTGCGAGACCATGCCCATCTCGGCCATAATGCTGTTGGCCTGGAAACCCACATTCCACATCCCGAAGAACATGGTTGGGAAGGTTGCCAGCCAGACAGTGATCATTACGCGCTTAAGATCGATAGCATCGCGCACATGGGAACTGTTTTTGGTCACATCTGCAGGCTTAAAAAGACCTGTATCAATGGCTTCGTAGAGGGCGTACATCTTTTCCCACTTACCGCCTTTGTGGAAATGTGGCTCTAGTTTATCCAGAAAATTGCGAATCATCGTCTTAGCCCTCCTTCTCGATTCTGGTCAAGTTATCACGCAGGATCGAGCCGTACTCGTATTTACCCACACAGACATAGGTGTACAGGCCAACGTCGTCTTCGTCCAACTCCAGGCAGCCAAGCTTCTGGGCCATATCTGTATCGCCGACAATCAGTGAACGCAGCAATTGGATAGGCAGGATATCCAGGGCAGTGACCTTCTCGTAACCACCGACCGGCACCATGGCGCGCTCGCTACCATTGGTACTGGAAGTCATATTGAACAGCTTTTTGGTCAATGAGGAGATATAGATAGGCAGAGATGAATGGTTGTTAACACCAGCGCGCAGGTAGTGCAGCATCGGGCGCTCACGGCCTTCGCGAATCACTGATACCTGGCTGTGGTAGCGACCGAGGAATGCAAATACGCCAGCGGCTTTGCGACCGGAGAGAACTGAACCGGAGATAACACGGTTTTCATCGTTCTTTAATTCACCAATCACCAGTTGATTGAGGTTTGCACCCAGTCGTGTCTTCAGCAGACGCGGTGTATTCACCTGGGGGCCACCCAGGGCAACCACTCGGCTGTCGTCGATCACGCCAGTGGTGAACAGCGCGCCAAAGGCGATAACATCCTGGTAGCCAATAGTCCAAACTGATTTATCGGCATTGACCGGATCAATATGGTGAATATGGGTGCCGGCCAGGCCTGCAGGGTGTGGACCGGAGAAAATATGTCCCTGGACACCGTCGATATCGGCGCCTGGAACATTTGTATTTGGTGCTGCACAGAGATGAACAGGGCCATCAGTCAGGCGGGTCAACAGCTTTAAGCCGTTGGCAAAGTCTTCACTGCGCTGGGCAATAATCACTTCCGGGTCAGCAGCCAGTGGATTGGTATCCATGGCGGTGACAAAAATTGATGCCGGCGTTGCCTCCGGGGCTGGCACCTTGGCATAGGGGCGCGTGCGCAGAGCGACCCACTGGCCAGAGTTAACCAGGTTTTCAACCACTGCACTGCGATCCAGTGTGGCGAGTTGATCTGGCTGGTAGCTGGCAAACTGTTCTTTTTCGCTGCCGTCGACATCAATCACCAGGGACTGGAATACCCGTCGCTCGCCGCGATTA
>JBMYPM010000156.1:0-3598 GCA_049600275.1 Porticoccaceae bacterium
AAAAGCATCACGCGACTCTATTGAAAATGAAGCGGATAACGGCCTGTCCAACGATATCGGCACTCTGGCTATGGCGCGTACAAGCGATCCCCACTCAGCGTCATCCCAGTTCTTTATCAATGTTTCCAACAATGGCTTTCTCAACCACAGCGGCAAAAACAGCCAGGGTTGGGGTTATGCAGTATTTGGCAAGGTTGTCGATGGTATGGATGTGGTCAATGGGATCGTCAAAGTGCCTACAGGCAGCTCTGGCTTTCATCAGGATGTGCCGGTTGAAACTATTGAGATCACTGAAACAATTGTCAGTGATGCCTACTCAGACAAGTAAATAATCGTCGAGCATCTGTTATGTCTGTACTGTTTATTTCAGATCTACATCTCGCACCTGAACGCCCGGCAGTAACCCGGGCGTTTTTGTCTTTTCTGTCTGATCGAGCGTCTAAGGTACAGGCTCTGTATATATTGGGTGATCTGTTTGAAGCCTGGATTGGCGACGATGACCCCTCGGACCTGGCGGCAGAGGTACAAGCTGCCCTGCGCCTGCTCAGTGATTCGGGGGTAAAGCTGTTTATCCAGCAGGGTAACCGGGATTTTTTACTCGGCAGTCGTTTTGTCAAACGCTGCGGTGCGGTGCTTCTCGGCGATGAGCATATAGTCGAGTACGCGGGACACCGTGCCCTGGCGATGCATGGTGACTCTCTTTGCACCGATGATATCGACTATCAGCGCTTCCGTCGCAAGGCACGCAATCCAGTCTACAAATGGTGTCTCTCTCACCTGCCCCTAAAGCGCCGCCAGAAGATCGCGACGGATTGGCGGGCGAAAAGTATGTCGGCAAACAGCAACAAGGCTGCTGCTATTATGGATGTCAATGCCGGTGCCGTGGCCGCAGTAATGGCTAAACACAGGGTTAATGTATTAATTCATGGACATACTCACCGACCTAACCGCCATACGCTGCCTAGGGGTGAGCGAATTGTCCTTGGGGATTGGCATGATCTCGGCTGGGTGCTTTGTCTTGATTGCAGTGGTTACAATCTTGAGAGTTTCGTTATTAGCTCCCAGAAATAGTTTGACCTTTCCTTGACTGCCTCTTTACTGGTGTCCTGGTTTGGGGCGGCCATTTTTCGTAACTCTAGTCATCAGCTGATCCATCGAATTTCTACTCAATTTTACATTTATAATTTTTTAGAACATCTCAGGTAAGTTTTTTAGGCCCTTCTCGGTTGTGGCCGCCCTGATTCTGAACTGTGCCAACAAGAAAACAGAGCCAAACCAACAGAAACGCATCAAAATAAAGCTAAAAAACAGCCCCAACAAAGTGGAAATACTCCAGTGACAAGGTATCATTGAGGCCATAAGCAATTCTTTTGAGGAAAACAGCATGGAAACTGAAAAATACAACGCAAAACAGATGCCATCTGGCATTCAAAGCACCGCACTGGATCCAGCGGTAGTTAAAGTACTGCGCAACACCTATATGTTGCTTGGTGCAACACTGGCGTTCAGTGCAGCCATGGCTGGCGTAGCAATGGCCCTCAACGTACCCTACTTTGGACTCTGGACACTGCTGCCCTACTTTATCTGCCTGTGGATGACCGAGAAAAACAAAAATAACTCAAGCGGCCTGCTCTGGGTATTTGCCCTAACCGGCTGGCTGGGCTTTACACTCGGGCCGATACTCAATATGTATCTCGCCATGCAGGGCTCTGAGCCAATTGTGATGGCCCTGGGCTCAACGGCACTGGTGTTCTTTGCCGCTTCAGCCTACGTATTGACTACACGCAAAAACCTTAACTTTATGACCGGCTTTTTAATGACCGGTATGCTGGTTGCGTTTGTAGCCGCAATTGCCAACTACTTCCTGCAGATACCGGCCCTGGCCCTGACTGTCAGTGCAGTATTTGCCCTGCTTTCAACGGCTATTATTATGTGGCAGACCAGCGCCATTATTCACGGCGGCGAGCGCAACTATATCTCTGCAACAGTGACATTATTCGTGATGATTTATAACCTGTTTCTCACCCTGCTAAGCTTCTTTGGCATGAACAGCGACGACTAAGGTTTTCAGCGACTTCAAAGGGCTCCATAATGGGGCCCTTTTTTATTGCTGTAATAAATTGCTATGAGCGAGAAAAGCTATCTGGACAAACTGCCACCCTGGAACGCGGATACCGCGAACCTGCTAGCGGCTGAAGATAAGCTAGCGCTCTCAGCGGAGCATCTGGAAGTCCTCGAAGTCGCCAGGCAGTTTTTCGATGAATACGGCTTCTCTCCGTCGATGCGACCGCTGTGTAAAACTGTCGCCACTGAACTGTCTATGGAAAAAGGCCGCAGCATTTACCTGCTGCAACTTTTCCCCGGCAGCCCGGCCAAACTGGTCGCCAAATTCGCCGGCTTACCCAAGCCAAAAAACTGTATTTAACAGGCGGTTAAATCTACCTTGAAAGCAATTGACCCCAAGCTCTACCCTGCCCAGCTTGAAGCCAAGCAGGCGCGATTTAAGCAAACCCTTGAAGGCCTCAGCTTCCCCGAGATCGAGGTATTTGATTCGGCACCCAGCCAGTTTCGAATGCGCGCTGAATTTCGTATCTGGCACGAAGATGGACGCGCTCATTATGCGATGAACCGTCCCGGGGAAAAACGCCCCTATATTATCGACAGCTTCCCCATTGGTGGCCCGCTTATCAACAAGCTGATGACACCCTTAATCGAAGCGATTAATGCTGAGCCGCGGTTGTGCCAGCGACTGTTTACCGCAGAATTCCTCACTACTCTAAGTGGCGAAGTGCTGGTCACACTGATCTATCACCGCCCTGTGGACGAGGAATGGGAGCAGGCAGCCCGCCAGTTACAGGCTGATTTAGATATTATGGTAATTGGCCGCAGTCGTAAGCAGAAGGTGGTGTTAGAGCGCGACTATGTCGTGGAAAAACTCAGTGTTGATGGCCGTGAGTATTTGTATCAGCAGGTAGAGTCGGGCTTTACCCAGCCCAATGCCGAGGTCAACCAGAAGATGCTTAGCTGGGCCAGCAGTTGCTGCCGTGATTACCCAGAAAATCGCCAGACTGACTTACTCGAACTGTACTGCGGCAATGGCAACTTTACTGCGGTTCTGGCACAGCACTTTCGAGCTGTACTGGCCACGGAGATATCAAAAATTTCGGTGCGCTCTGCTGAGACAAATTTCGCCCAAAATTCAGTCGATAATGTGACAGTAGTACGAATGTCCAGCGAGGAGTTTACCCAGGCCCTGAACGGCGACCGTCCATTTCGCCGCCTTGCGGATATTGAATTGGACAGCTACAACTTCTCGACGATTTTTGTCGATCCTCCCCGCGCCGGTCTCGACGATGGCACCCTGGCATTGACGCAGCGCTTTGATACCATTCTTTATATATCCTGTAACCCGCAGACATTGCGCGACAACCTGGACAGTCTGGTAGAAACCCACGAGATAGTTAGAACGGCGATATTTGACCAGTTTCCCTGGACAGATCACCTGGAGAGTGGCGTATTACTTAAACGCCGCAAAGAGTCAGCCTAACGCTGTTCAAGAGTTGTTAACTCAACAGCACTGACCTGGATAAACTCGCGG
>JBMYPM010000157.1:0-3563 GCA_049600275.1 Porticoccaceae bacterium
TCCGATCACCGCAGTGATTATTGTGCTCGAGCTGACCCAATCCTACACCTACGCCGTCGCGGTAATGGTCTCAGTAATGCTCTGCAGCCTGATTACCAACCGCTTGTTTGGCCAGTCATTTTTTGACCGCCAGCTGCTTGATCGCGGCATCGATCTGCTAAAAGGCCGCGAGGCAATTGCACTTCGACAAAAGAACATAGGCGCTTTTATATGCCAGAATTATGTTCGCGCAACCGGGCAAACGTCAGGTCAAGAAATCTGTGAACAGATGAAAAGTCGCGGACAGACCGAGGCCTATATCGTTGACGATACTGGTGTACTGCTGGGGAAAACTTCCCTTTACGCGGCTATCGAAGCTGCCGACAGCAGTATTGAACGTTTTATGGATACTCGCCCGGCCATGCTTTACAGCCACAACAGCCTGGACGAATCCATGCTTAAAGTTCGACAGTTTGTCGGCGAAAGTCTGCCGGTAGTAGATGCAGAAACCGGTAAGCTGGAGGGTTCCATTACCGAGGGCGCACTTTTCCAGGCGGTTACTGATGTTCAAAACCAGGCACGAACACTTGAACGCGCCTGATCACTCTGCTTTTTTGGCAAAAATTAATTTACAAGTACGGCTTTAAGGGCTGCAAGGCGATAGTTGACCTGGGCCTCTGCACTGTAGGCTATTCCTGTATTTATGGTGACTGCAGAATTCCCTTTGAGGATCGCCGGCAGGCGAATGGTTTTTCTGCTGCTACCACCGGAAATTTCAACAATAATCTGATCCATTGCTCTCGGGCTGGTATTGGCAACCTTGACCAGCAGATATCCACTTCTGCTGACTGCGGGACTGAGGGTTAAAAATGTCTGCGGCTGCATCTGCAGCTGAAGCTCCTGAAGCCTCTGTCGCGACTGATTGCCAAGCGCCCCTCCCGCATTAGCGGCGAGCTTAAAATAACTATTTGCCTGCTCGTACTGCTTGCCCTGCAGCGACAATTCACCCAGGTAATAACTGGCTGTGGGTGTCGGGAGTAATTCATAGCTGCGCTGTAGATCGCTCTTTGCCCTGGTTCGCTGTCCACGCTCATAGAGCATCACGCCGCGGGCCAGGTAGGGGCTGAAAAATTTATCATTTTTCTTTATTGCCGTGGTGTAGGCTTTCTCGGCATTGCCATATTCCTCGAGCATCTTCCATGCATGGCCGCGCAGCTCCCAAAAATGCCCTTCATCGGGCTGGTGCGCTACCGCTTTATCCAGTTGTTGAATGGCCAGGTGCCCATCCTTTTCAGCCAGCGCTTTTTTAGCTGCTGTCTCGGCTTTATAGGCGGGCGCATCTTTTTTCAGCTGGGCAATGGCCGCCTGGTAGCGCGCGCGGTAACGCTTGCCGGAATCAAAGTTTGCCGTCCGGGATCGGTTTGCCTCGACCCTCTGGGTTGATGGCGGATGACTGGCAAACAAATTATCCAGGAACCCCGCCTGTCGGGACTTGCTCAGCTCGACAAATTTTTCCTGCAACTCCACCGCTGCCTGCACCTCATAACCGGCCCTGGCCATATAGTTTATGCCGTAATGATCGGACTCCAGCTCATCATCCCGGCCATATTTTGCCATCCAGGCAGCGGCACCGATCTGCGATGCCATACCATACAGCTGTGCGCCCTCTTTACCCTGGGTTGCCACTCCCAAGGTGACCAAACCAATATTGGCCAATGTGCCGCGGGTCATTTGCGAGGCACCATGGCGGGCTGCCGCATGGACAATTTCATGGCCGAGTACCGCGGCCAACTGGGCCTCATCTTCAAGCAACAGGAGCAGGCCGCGGTTGATAGCAATTTTTCCACCGGGCAGCGCCCATGCATTGGGCACATCATTGTTGATCACTGCGAATTCATAGGGCAGGTCCGGGCGATCACTGACTGCCGCCAGACGCTGGCCAACACCGGCTACATAGGTCTGCAGGGACTGATCCAGGTAATAATCACCGCCCTGGGACTGGCGAGAGGGGTGGTAGTTTTTTTCGCCGATGGCCACTTCCTGTTGCGGCGATACTATTGATAATTCATTTTTCCCGGTGACCGGGTTGACCGAACAACCACTGAGTATCGCGGGCAGCACAAGTGCCAGTAACCATCTTTTCATTCCTTTTCTCCCTTTTTTTGCAGCCGGATTCTGCACTGTTTTTCGCGATGATCTGCATCTCGCGCAGACTGCGTAAGTTGATATAATAACAGCACTAAATTCACCGTTTTTCCACTAAATGGCGCAATATAACTATGCTTATTGTTATCTCCCCAGCCAAAAAACTCGACTATACAAGCTCGGTTACTTCGCCTTTAACCACCCAGCCAGCGCTGCTAGATCACTCCAGTGAGCTGTTGAAGGGCCTGAAAGCGTTGGCGCCCCAGGAGGTCTCCTCGCTGATGAGTCTCAGCGATAAACTCGGGGCGTTAAATTTCGAACGCTTTCAAGAGTGGCAGACGCCCTTTACTGAGGATAATGCACGGCCCGCAGTCCTGGCCTTTAAGGGCGATGTCTATCAGGGCCTGGATGCTGACAGCATGAGCGATGAAGATCTGCACTGGGCACAGGATCATCTGCGTATTCTCTCCGGTTTATATGGACTATTGCGCCCCCTGGACCTGATGCAGGCCTACCGCCTGGAAATGGGCACCAAGTTTGCCAATTCCCGCGGCAAGGATCTCTACCAGTTCTGGGGCGAGTTAATTACCACCGAACTCAACATGATGAAAGCACCGGTACTGGTCAACCTGGCCTCTAACGAATACTTTAAGTCCGTTCAGGAAAAGGATATTGCAGCGCGGGTTATTACGCCTGTATTTATGGATAAAAAGAATGGCAAGTACAAAATTGTCAGCTTCTATGCGAAAAAAGCCCGCGGCCTGATGAGTCGCTACATCATCAAAAATCGCATTACAGATGCTGAGAAGATCAAGAATTTCGATACCGATGGCTACAGCTTTAATTCTGCACTGAGTGAAGCCGACAAGTGGGTCTTTGTCCGCGACTAGTTAGAAAACAGATAGTCTGCGGCAAGGCCAATAAAAATAATCATTCCCACCCGGTGGTTGCTGAGAAATGCTGTAAAGCAGGCCTCTCGACCGCGCCTGCGGCTGATTATCTGTTGGTTGATAAAGTATCCCGCCGCTACAACCAATCCGGCAAAATAGATCAGCCCCCTGCCAAACAACAACCCGGCCCAGGCAAGCAGCCCGAGCATCGCAACCTGCAACAGGGCAATAATCAGCAAGTCGTATTTAGCAAACAGAATTGCCGTGGACTTGATACCTATCTGTAGATCATCATCGCGATCAACCATGGCGTAATAGGTATCAAAGGCAATGGTCCAAAACACCACTGCGGCAAATACCACCCATAGTTCAATTGGCAATTCACTAGTCTCGGCGGCAAATGCCATAGGTGTCGACCAGGCCCAGGCAATGCCCAAACCCAGCTGGGGAAGATGGGTAAAGCGCTTTAAAAATGGGTACAGCGCAGCCACTGCTGCGCCTCCAATGGCCAGGGTAATGGTCAATTGGTTGGTTAGGAGTACCAGTACC
>JBMYPM010000158.1:0-3559 GCA_049600275.1 Porticoccaceae bacterium
CTGCAAATGAAATTCAGTGCCCGCAGTAATTTCACCCACTGACAGAGGGGGAGCTTGAAGCTTAAAATAGAATTTATGCGTGAAATCACAGACTGCCGAACGCAGGCTGAGGTTCCTTTTCAAATACTGAAAGTATCTGTACATGGAACCATGCTTTGAAATAAAGAGAACATCCATATTCTAAAATCCTTACCATCCTGGTAATTCTTAATGAAGTAACCCTAATGCCAGTGCTCAGCCACCCACTTTGCCGGTTTAAAACGTCGATACCATTTGCCGCTCACACCAGCGATTGCCTCATGGGGATCGGGCTTGCCATGGAATACCAGCACGCGAGTGTCGGCAGGCATTTCTGTCTCGCGGGCGACAAATAGCGAAAAGGGTTTAATGCAGTGACGCTTAAAGCTGCGACACCATTTATCCGGCCAGTAAACCAGTGCATTTTTTGCCATCAGTGCAGCGGACAGATATTCCTGTTCATTGCGATGGGTCTTTTTAATCTGCTCGAAAGACTTTTCAAATTCGGCTAGTACTTCTGGATGAGCGCCAACTTCAAAGCGGTAGACCGAGGAGTTGCCAGTGCCGTCCTTTTTAATCCAGTCCTTAATAATCATCACTTCACCCGGGCAATCAAAGAGATCATCCAGACTGCCAGTGATAATTAAATCCAGATCCAGGCACAGGACTTTGCCCTTAATGTCATAGAGGGTCTCAGCAAAAACTGCCAGCTTGTTCCAGCCGCGCTCGGGGCCTCCCAAATCAACAGATAATTCTGGAAGTGGAAATACTTCGACATGCTCGTTTAAACCGCTGCCATCTTCAGTCAGGCAGATAAATCGAAAGTCTCGGCTCATATTGCGGGCAACCATGGAGTACAGGGTATTCACATAGTCCCCTGAGTACTTGGTGCCCCACTTCATGCATAAAACATTAACCATTTCATTTGCCATGACTGTCGATAATTCCCGAGCTGTTTCTTATTCAGCGACTGGCGCTAACCAGTCCTGGTAATTGTCATTTTTACCACGCACCAGATCGAAGTAGGCAGCCTGCAGCACTGTGGTAATTGGGCCGCGCTTGCCACTGCCAATAATACGGCTGTCATACTCGCGAATAGGCACAACCTCGGCAGCAGTGCCGGTGAAAAAGGCTTCATCACTGATATAAACTTCGTCGCGGCTGATACGTTTTTCGCGCACTTCAATGCCATGATCTGCAGCCAGTTTAAATACTGTGTCGCGGGTAATACCGTCAAGACAAGAGGTTAAGTCCGGTGTGTAGATAACGCCGTCGCGAACAATAAAGAAGTTTTCCGCACTGCCCTCGGCGACATAGCCTTCTGGGTCGAGCATAATCGCTTCATCGCAACCGGAGTCGAGGGCTTCGCGAAGTGCCAGCATCGAGTTGATATAGTTGCCACTGGCCTTGGCTTTTACCATGGTGATATTCACATGGTGCCGGGTGTACGACGAGGTGCGAACTTTAAGGCCTGTCTCAAGGGTTTCTGGAGACATATAAGAGGGCCAGTCCCAACCGGCAATACCGACATGGACTTTAAGACCTTCAGCGCGCAATCCCATACCTTCGGAACCTAAAAATACCAGCGGGCGGATATAGGCCGCATCCAGTTTATTCTCGCGGATTACCTGACGGTGCGCTTCGCAGATCTCTTCCTGGGTAAAAGGAATTTCCAAGTGAAGAATTTTTGCCGAGTTAAACAGACGCTTGATATGGTCTTCCAAACGGAAAATACAGGTGCCCTGGTTTTCTGTTTCATAGGCGCGAATGCCTTCAAAAACAGCATTGCCATAATGTAGGGATGAGGTGAGGAAATGCGTCTGCGCATCTCGCCAATCAACCATCTTGCCATCCATCCAGATAAAACCATCGCGGTCCGAAAACGACATCGACCTATTCCTCTTATTAACTATTAATTTTCAAATAACTTTTTCCACTGGGCTGTCACTATTTCCCTGCACTCAAGAAGCTCGCTGCCAGCCACCTCTGGCTGCTGGTTTTGCAGCTGCAGAAGATGTCCTGCTGAACGGTATCTTTTGTAGGCATTAATTAACTGGCTGGTTTGTTGCTCTGATAAGAGTCCGCTCCGGGCCAATGACTCCAGTATGCGAATATTATCACTCCAGCGAGTTAATTCAGGGTGGTTGTGCGACCAGGCCAAGACTGCAAATTGAACCATAAATTCAATATCGACGATACCTCCGATACCTTGCTTAAGGGGGAATTTGCCATCTTTTGTCGCTCGCCCCAGATGTTTACGCATTTTTTCGCGCATTTCGACCACTTCCGTGCGCAGGGATTGCTCACAGCGATATTGCTCAAGAATGCTTTTTCGCGCCTTATCAAATGCCTCGGCCAGTTCCTTGTCGCCGGCAACGACTCGCGCCCGCACCAGCGCCTGGTGTTCCCAGGTCCAGGCATCCTCGCGCTGGTACTTTTCAAAGGCGGCGAGGGAGGAGACCAGCATGCCGGAATTACCCGAGGGCCGCAGGCGCATATCAATTTCGTAGGCGGTGCCCGAGGGGGTAACCGTCGAGAGGATATGGATAATTCGCTGGCCGAGGCGAGCGAAGAATGTGCTGTTGTCGATAACCCGCGGTCCGGTAGTGCAGGTTTTAGAGGAGTTCTGCGCTGCACTGCCGTTATATAAAAACACCAGGTCGAGATCGGATTTATAGCCCAGCTCTATGCCGCCCATCTTGCCATAGCCGACCACGACAAAGCCCGGGACTTCTCCATCGCCATCCTGGGGCTGGCCGTACTGGTCAGTCAAATGCTTCCAGGAGATATTGACTGTGTGTTCAATAACCACTTCGGCAAGCCAGGTCAGGTAATCGCTGACCTGCATCAACGGCATAACATCCGTTAACTCACAGGCGGCTACTCGCAGTGTGTAGGAGCGGACAAAGTAGCGAATAATATCCATCTGCTGCTCAAGATCATCATCCGGCACGCGCAACATATGCTGGCGCAAGTGATCCTGCAGTAGCTCTTTATCAGGCGCAGTGTAAAGGGCCCGTGGATCCAGTAATTCATCGAGCAGTGCCGGATAGGCGGTCAACTGGTCGGCGACCCAGCTGCTGCGTTCACAGAGCAGAACTAGCTGCTGAAGCGCTTTCGGGTTTTCACCGAGCAGGGCCAGGTAGGCGCTGCGGCGCAATACCGCCTGAACAAGACCCAGCACCCGACCCAGGGTAATGCTGTTATCGCTGGCTGTTGCACAGGCTTTAATTAACCCGGGCATCAGTCGGTCGAAACGATTGCGCGGCTCGGCATCCAAAGCCAACACTGCCTTGCTGCGAAGCAGGGTATGGAGTTGCCGGGCAATCCCTTGGGCCTCGATATAGCCGAGAGACTCCAGCTGGCTTTGCATCTCCGGGGCATCCAGCTGCAGCAACCAGTCTTCGCTATCCTCAGTAGCGCTGGTATCAGCATCGACAGTATCGGCAGAGTCGGGATCGGCAAAGATATCGGCAAAGATTTTCTTCACATGCTGGCGATGTTGTTGCAGGTGCTGGTCAAATTCCTGCCAGTTGCCAAA
>JBMYPM010000159.1:0-3540 GCA_049600275.1 Porticoccaceae bacterium
TATAAAAGAGGTTATTTTAAAAGTGGCCGACGAAGGGATATTTTTTGAAACCCAGGTCAGCTTTGCAAAAAATATTATTACCGGCTTTATTCGAATCGAGGGATCGACAGTCGGGGTTGTCGCCAACCAGCCGCTGGTGCTGGCGGGCTGCCTGGATATAGATGCCTCGAAAAAGGCCGCGCGTTTTATACGCTTCTGCGATGCTTTTAATATTCCGGTTTTAACCTTTGTCGATGTTCCCGGATTTATGCCCGGCACCAGCCAGGAATACGGCGGCATTATTAAGCATGGCGCCAAATTGCTCTATGCCTATGCCGAATGCACCGTACCCAAAGTCACAGTGATTACCCGCAAGGCCTATGGCGGTGCCTATGATGTGATGGCCTCCAAACATCTGCGCGGCGATGTCAACCTGGCCTGGCCTACGGCGGAAATTGCCGTGATGGGCCCTGTGGGAGCGGTGGAAATTATCTTCCGCAAGGATATTGGTGACCCGGAAAAAATTGCCGCGCGCACGGAAGAGTACCGCGAGAAATTTGCCAACCCATTTATCGCCAGCAAGCGTGGCTATATAGACGATGTGATTATGCCTCACAGCACCCGCAAGCGAGTGGCGCGCTCACTGGCTATGTTGCGAAATAAAAATATTGAAAACCCCTGGCGCAAGCATGGAAATATTCCCCTCTAGGGAAGGCGCTTTTATGGAGAGCCATTGCGGATAAATTTTTAAGGAAAAAAGATTTATGCTGAAGAAAATTCTTGTGGCAAACCGCGGTGAAATTGCCTGCCGTGTTTTTGCCACCGCGAAAAAAATGGGTATAGCTACGGTCGCGGTTTACTCTGATGCCGACCGCGATGCCCTGCATGTGCAGATGGCCGATGAGGCTGTATATATAGGCCCATCGCCCGCCAGTGAAAGCTATCTGGTCATCGATAAAATTATCCGGGCCTGTCGCGATACACAGGCCGATGCGGTGCATCCGGGTTACGGTTTTCTCTCCGAGAACGGTGAGTTTCGCGATGCACTGGATAAGGCTGGCATCGTTTTTATCGGCCCCGGGAAAAAAGCGATTGAATCCATGGGCGACAAAATCACCTCAAAGCGTATCGCCGAACAAGCCGGTGTCAGCTGCATTCCCGGCTATACAGATGTAGTGCGCGATGCCGATCACGCGGTACAGATCAGTGCCGAGATTGGCTACCCGGTAATGCTTAAAGCTTCCGCTGGTGGCGGTGGAAAAGGGATGCGCGTGGCGATGGATGAACAGGAGTGCCGCGATGGTTTTCAGCGCGCTACCAGCGAGGCCCAGGCAAGCTTTGGCGATGCGCGTCTCTTTATCGAAAAATATATTCAGGAGCCCCGGCATATTGAAATTCAGCTGATGGCAGACGGCCATGGGAATGTGATTTATCTGGGTGAGCGGG
Organism: Porticoccaceae bacterium; assembly: GCA_049600275.1. GTDB lineage: Bacteria > Pseudomonadota > Gammaproteobacteria > Pseudomonadales > Porticoccaceae > HTCC2207. The sequence goes on from JBMYPM010000159.1 coordinate 1,426, forward strand.
AATGCTCTATCCAGCGCCGTCATCAAAAAGTGATCGAAGAGGCACCCTCGCCATTTTTGGATAAGGCCACTCGCCAGAAAATGGGTGAGCAGAGTTGCGCGCTGGCGCGGGCGGTAGATTATCAATCGGCGGGTACCGTGGAGTTTATTGCCGATGGGGATAGGAACTTTTATTTTTTGGAAATGAACACCCGCTTGCAGGTGGAGCATCCGGTCACCGAGCTGGTGACCGGCCAGGACCTGGTTGAGCTAATGATTCGAGTTGCTGCTGGTGAACAGCTGCCCCTCACCCAGGAAGATGTGGCACTTAAGGGCTGGGCTATAGAGTCACGGGTCTATGCCGAGGATCCGCTACGCAACTTTATGCCCTCTACCGGACGCCTGGTGCGCTATCTGGAACCTTCTTGTAACGAAGAGCCTGGAGCTGTTCGTGTCGACAGCGGTGTCTGTGAAGGGGGCGAGGTCTCGATGTTTTACGACCCGATGATCGCTAAGTTGGTAACCTATGGCGATAGCCGCAACAAGGCGGTTGAGAGGATGGTTGAGGCGCTGGACAACTATTATATTCGCGGCGTTAATCACAATATCAGTTTCCTCAATGCGCTGATGGTACATCCGCGTTTTGTCGAAGGCAGGCTGTCGACAAACTTTATTACCGACGAATTTCCCGATGGCTTTCATGCTGACCTGGTGGTGCAGGATGATCCAGCTATGAGCCTGGTGGTAGCTGCTGCTGTTCATCAATTATTTGAGGAGCGTGCCAGTACAGTCTCCAACCAGCTTGCCGGTCATGAACAGGTAGCACCTGTGGACTGGGTAGTGATTGTGGGCAAACAGCAGGCAGCAGTGACAGTCGAGCTTATTGAGAGCGGTTACCTGGTGGGTATTAATGGCACTGGCAGTTACACAATCGAAACAGACTGGAGCCTGGGTGAACCGCTATTTAAGGCCAGGATAAATGGCAAATCTATCTCTGTGCAGGTTGAAACCACCGCCAGCGGTTACAGCCTGTACTATCGCGGCGCCGAGATTAACGCCAGGGTGCTGTCGCCGCGGGCCGCGGCTCTGAGCGCCCATATGCTGCACAAGCCACCACTGGATATGTCGAAATTTTTACTTTCCCCAATGCCCGGCCTGTTGGCAAAACTGGGTGTTGAAGTGGGGCAACAGGTTAAAGAGGGCGAAGAGTTAGCCGTGGTGGAAGCCATGAAAATGGAGAATAGCCTGCGTGCTGCACGGGATGGTACTGTGGCCAGGATCAGTGCCTGCGAAGGGGACAGTCTGGCGGTTGATGAGATTATCCTGGAATTTGCCTAGCGGGTTTAGAAAAATTTAAAAGAGTGCCTATGGTTGATTATTTAGAGTCTTTAACAGAGCAGGTCAGGGCCGGAGATCGTCGCGCCCTGGCGAAAGCGATTACCCTGGTTGAATCCACTCGTCCAGATCACCGGCAGCGGGCAACAGAGCTTCTGGAAAACCTTATGGCCGATACCGGCGACTCTATCCGTATCGGAATCTCCGGTGCTCCCGGGGTCGGAAAATCTACCTTTATCGAAGCCTTTGGCAATCACCTGATTGAGCAGGGGCACTCGGTGGCAGTGCTGGCTGTCGACCCGACCTCTGCGGTTAGTGGTGGCTCTATCCTCGGTGACAAGACACGTATGGAAACCCTGGCTTTTGCCGAGAAGGCCTTTGTTCGTCCATCCCCTGCGGGCCAGACATTGGGTGGGGTGACTCGACGCACCCGGGAATCACTGCTGCTCTGCGAAGCGGCTGGCTTCGACATTATTTTGGTTGAGACTGTGGGTGTCGGCCAGTCGGAAACCGCGGTGGCGGATATGACCGATATGTTCCTGCTGCTGTTACAGCCAGCGGGCGGCGATGAGCTGCAGGGTATTAAGCGCGGCATAATGGAGCTGGCGGATTTAATCCTCGTCAATAAGGCGGATGGTGACCAGGCTGGTAGTGCCAGCCAGACCATAACCGACTACCGCTCGGCACTGCATTTTATGCAGTCGCGCTTTGCCAGCTGGCAGCCCAGGGTGATGGCCTGTTCATCACTGAATAACCGGGGTATAGACGAGGTTTGGCAGCAGGTGGAGGGATTTCGCCATGC
>JBMYPM010000160.1:0-3522 GCA_049600275.1 Porticoccaceae bacterium
TATAGGGGTCTTTACTGGTCAGGCTTACGCCGGAGGTCTGGCAGTGAGTGCGCAGCATCAGGGAGCGTTGATCCCTGGGAGAAAACTTCTCTTCCATCAGGGTGGCCCATAAAATTCGCGCCGCCCGCAGCTTGGCTATCTCCATAAAAAAGTTCATGCCAATGGCAAAAAAGAACGAGAGCCGCGGAGCAAACTGGTCCACATCCAAACCGCTATCAATCGCCGTGCGCACATACTCAATACCATCGGCAATGGTGTAGGCCAGCTCCTGTACATTGGTCGCCCCGGCCTCCTGCATATGGTAGCCACTGATGGAGATGGAATTGAACCTGGGCATATAGGCGGCGGTGTAACCGATAATATCCGCGACAATGCGCATCGAGGGTTGCGGTGGATAGATATAGGTATTGCGCACCATAAATTCTTTGAGAATATCGTTCTGCAGGGTTCCCGACAGCTGTTCTGGAGAAACTCCCTGCTCTTCGGCAGCCACTATATAGCTAGCCATCACTGGCAGCACCGCGCCATTCATGGTCATGGAGACCGATACCTTATCCAGCGGTATACCAGCAAAGAGGACTTTCATATCCTCGACAGAATCAATAGCTACACCGGCCTTGCCCACATCACCCTCCACTCGGGGATGGTCCGAGTCGTAGCCACGGTGGGTGGCCAGGTCAAAGGCAACCGATAAACCCTGCTGGCCAGCAGCAAGATTGCGACGGTAAAAGGCATTGGACTCTTCAGCGGTGGAAAAACCGGCATATTGGCGAACAGTCCAGGGGCGACCTGCATACATGGTCGCCCTGGGCCCGCGTTTAAAAGGAGCAAATCCAGGCAGACTGTCCTGGTATTTAAGCTTTGCAGTGTCTTCGGCAGTGTAAAGGGGCTTTACACTGATCCCTTCGGGAGTTTGCCAAACCAGTTCGTCAGCAGAGCAGCCCCTGCGCTCCCTCTGCGCAAGCTGCTGCCAGTCTGCAATAGTTGGCTTTTCCTTTTCTGCCATTTACTTCTCCGATTTTTTGCTCGATTGGCAAACTATGCAGTAGCAACAGGCCTAATAGTAGGTCTATTTCTAACAGCGAAAATCACATTTATTGCCATATTTACTGCTTAAATATTGGCTTATATGCTATAAATCGACCTATAACTCACAATTTATATATACTTTTTTTAAGCTTTCAGAAGAGACAGCAGAATGGCGACAATCTGCCAGCATCATGTAATTAGCTGTATGCATGGACTGAGAGAGAACAATCTCCCCCAGCAGCCCGCTCTGGCGCGCGCAGGAATAAACCCTGCGCTGCTAGATAAAAATAGTCAGCGGGTACATGCAGATCAAGTGGCGCACCTGTTTAAAACCGTACAGGAAACCCTCGACGATGAGTTTATGGGCTTTACCGAAAACAGCTGCAAGGTTGGGGTATTCGCCATTATGGCCGAGCTGGTTAGCCGCTGTGCAACCCTCGGTGAATTATTAGACAAGGCAGTGGGTTTTTATAATCTCACCAGCAACGACATTCCTATGCGCCTCGAGCGTGTCGATGGCAATGCCCTGTTGAGTTTTACAATGGCTAAACCGCAACTAGATCCAGAGCATTTTATGACCGAGTTCTGGCTGGTGATCTGGCACAGGTTTCCAAGCTGGTATATAGGTCAGCCTATTCGGCTTAAGGAAACTCACTTTACGTTTAAATCACCAGCTCACAAGAGCGAACTGCAGATTATGTTTCCCGGCCAGCTGTACTTTAAAAGTAGCGCCAACCGCCTGATTTTTGATGCCCATTACCTGGATAAACCCCTGGTGCGAACTGATCAGGAGCTGGCACAGTTTGTTAAAAATGCCCCTGCCGATGTAATGACCATCCCCGGTTCAGACCGGACATTGGAAGCGCAAATAGAGCGAATGATCAGCCAGCGCCATCCCGACCGATTGGTATTTGCACCCATCCACCAGCTGGCCGCTGAGCTGGGCATCAGCTCCCAGACATTGCATCGAAGACTCAAGGAAAGCGCCACCAGCTACCAGAAAATTAAAGATAACCTGCGCCGCGAAGTGGCAATTAATAAACTGCTCAATGAGCGGCTAAGTGTTGAGCAGGTGGCAGATATTGTCGGTTTTAGCGAGTCACGCTCTTTTACACGGGCGTTTAAACACTGGACCGGTTTTACTCCCAGGGAATACTGCAAGCGCGAGAGCAACCCGCCCCTAGGGAAAAGATCCCGCTAATAATTTATGGCAAAACCCTTTTTCTGGACTATGTTTACTTCTGGCGGGAGACAGGTTCCTGCCAAAATTACCAATCTATAAGGAAATAATTATGTTTAAAAAAGCATTAGTTCTTAGTGCAATGGCTTCGATCAGCAGTTTTTCCGCGGCGGAGCAAGGGACATTCTCCTACAACTTTATCGGCGCAGGCTATCAGCAGGCAGAAATTCTCGATGAGGATTTCAGCGGTTTTGGCTTCTACGGCAGTGCTGCTATTAATGAATCGTTCTTTATTCTCGGCGAATACAACTCCATAGATTCTGACGACCAGTTTGATATTGGCGCGGGCCCGGATGAGATTGATGCGACCGAATTCAGCCTGGGAGTTGGCTTTCACACACCTATCAGCGATACCGTCGACTTTGTCAGCACCCTGGCATATGCCGATGCAGAAGTTGAATCCTCAGGGGTTTCCGTGGATGGCAATGGCTATGTGTTAAGTGCCGGACTAAGGGCTATGCTGAACGATACAGTCGAGATTGGCGGAGCGCTTAACCATGCGGATATCGAAGATGAGAGCGATACCGGAGTCGCTATCTATGGTCGATACTACACGACTGACAGCGTCTCTTTAGGACTGGGCTTTAGCACTGCGGATGATGCTGACAGCTTCAGCTTTGACCTGCGACTGGATCTCTAGTTTTAATGGTTTGACTGCGGCCAAAGCTCCGGCTTTGGCCTCTCACCCAGCCCCACCTTTAGCTAAATTTCAGCTTTCACCCTGGTTTCCATCACCGAAAATGCAGCATTAATCTCTTCTGATGGCAGCTGCGTCAGCCGACTGACCAGCACAATAGCCACCGCGCTCAGCAGGAAGCCCGGCACCATGGCATAGATAATCTGGCTTAATGATTGCCCGCCAATACTGATCGGCGCATAGATCCAAAATAGAACAGTAGCGGCTCCCACAACTATGCCTGCCAGTGCCCCAGCCGATGTCATTCGCTGCCAGTAAAGGCTGAATAAAATCATCGGACCAAAAGCCGCACCAAAACCTGCCCAGGCATGGCTTACCAACTGCAATATAGAGCTGTCTCTGTTATGGGCGAGAAAAATAGCCAGCATTGCCACCAGAACAACACAGAGGCGGCCGACAAAAACCAGCTGATGCTGTGATGCCTCTTTTTGCAAAAACGCCTTATAGATATCTTCAGTCAGGGAGCTCGAAGTCACCAGCAGTTGGGAAGACACCGTACTCATAATCGCTGCCAGGACCGCTGCCAATAAGAAACCGGTAATAAAGGGATGGAAGA
>JBMYPM010000161.1:0-3516 GCA_049600275.1 Porticoccaceae bacterium
TCGGCAACAGCGGTGATCAGGGTATTATTCAACTGATGACCATTCACAAGTCCAAGGGACTGGAGTTTGATCATGTCATTCTGCCGGGGCTGGCAAAGTCTTCAGGGTCCGACAAAAAACCGCTATTGCGCTGGTGTGAACATATAGATGAAGACAACCATATGTCATTGGTCATGGCCCCACTGGGTGCTCATGATGAAGAGGATGACACTGTCTACAGCTACCTGAAACATGAGGATGGCTTTAAAACCCGCCTGGAAAATACCCGTGTACTCTATGTGGCGGCAACAAGAGCTGTGCGCAAACTCTACTTATGCGCATCACTAAACCCAAACACCGGGGATGGCTGGCAGAAACCCGGTAAAGGAACATTGCTGGCGCCAATCTGGCCCTCCATAGAGAAGGCAATTGACGAGAATTTATATCAGGTTGAGATCGGCCCTGAAAAGAGTAAGTCGGACCAGCAGATAAGCAAACTGCAACATATTCGTCGCCTGCCCGCAGCCTATAAAGCGCAAATCCCCACACAGGGATCTATGCTGGTTGGCAGCGAAGAGCCGCAGTCCACAGGGGATAACCAGGTCGATGAGAACCTCTCCAACCGCGCGCGACTTATGGGCACGGTACTGCACAGAACCCTTAAGCAGATCGCCAATGAAACTCTGTCTAACTGGCCAGCCCAGCGTATTGAGCAACTGCCGGCGGCCTGGGCGGCACAGTTAAAAGAACTGGGAGTGCTTGCCAGTCAACAGGAACTCAACAGCCTCAGGGAAGCGATAGACCTTATGCTCAACGACCCAAAAGGCCAGTGGATATTGCACAGCCATCCCCAGGCGCAGTGTGAGCAGGCGCTGGGTTACAATCAGCCCGAGCAAAACCGCACCGGCATATCGGTTATTGACAGAACATTTGTCGACGGCAATTACCGCTGGATCATTGACTATAAATTTTCCAGGCCGGGGTCCACCGAGAGCATTGAGCAATTTACAGGCCGACAGAAAAGTGCCTACCTGGGACAGCTCAGGCACTATGCCAATCTCTATAGAGAACTGGAGAAAATTCCTGTGCGCTGTGCGCTCTATTTTCCGCAAATCCCGATGTTTATTGAGGTTGAGGTTGAATAACCTTCAATATTAATAATATTCAAGTACAATAGCCCATTCGAATAAAGTTAATCGTTAGGAATTCTAAAAATGGATCCCCACGCTGTAGAAAATATAAATATTGAGTCACCAGAGATCCTTATTACTCCGGCTGAACTAAAGCGCGAAATCCCGCTGTCAGAAAAAGCCCGTGAAGTTATTTCACAGGGCCGCACAGAAATTGAAAGTGTTCTAGAGCGCAAAGATCACCGCGTTATTGTGGTGGTTGGCCCCTGTTCAATTCACGACCTTAAAGCCGCCCAGGAATATGCTGTACGCCTAAAGGCACTGGCCGAAAAAGTCAGTGATACCCTGCTGATTGTTATGCGTGTCTATTTTGAAAAACCACGCACGACTACTGGCTGGAAAGGCTTGATCAACGATCCGTTTATGAACGACTCGTTTAAGATTACCGATGGCCTGCATATAGGACGCAAGTTACTTCACGATATTCTCGAGATTGGCCTGCCCACCGCAACCGAAGCCCTGGACCCAATTTCGCCCCAGTATATGCAAGACCTGATTGCCTGGTCGGCGATTGGTGCGCGCACCACTGAATCACAGACCCACCGTGAAATGGCTTCAGGCCTGTCCTCTTCTGTAGGCTTTAAGAACGGCACAGATGGCAGCCTGACCGTAGCCATTAATGCACTGAAATCTGTGGCCAGCCCTCACCGCTTTTTGGGTATTAACTCGGATGGTAATGTGTCAATTATCACCACCAAGGGAAACCCCTACGCTCACGTTGTCTTGCGTGGCGGCAACGGCAAGCCCAACTATGATTCAGTCAGCGTCTCAATCTGCGAACAGGAGCTGGAGGCTGCTGGCGTAGCACCAAACATTATGGTCGACTGCAGCCATGCCAACTCCAACAAAGACCACAACCTGCAACCCCTGGTACTGGATAACGTGACCAACCAGATTCTCGAGGGCAATAAATCGATTATAGGTGTGATGATTGAAAGCCACCTCAAGGGCGGAAACCAGAAGCTGTCGAGCAATGCAGATGAAATGGAGTACGGTGTATCTGTAACCGATGCCTGTATCGACTGGGAAACCACAGAAGCTTCCCTGGTATCCATGGCAGATAAATTGCGCGATGTTCTCAAGACTCGCTAATAGCTGTCAGTGACGAAATCAAAAAAGCCCCGGCCCTTAATTGAGCCGGGGCTTTTTTTTCACTGTTCACCTGCAGAGTCGCTTTTATCTTCCAGGGCAATATTAAACTGTTGAAAAAGCTGTTAGCCTATAAACCGATCAAGCATCCTTAAACTGTATTTATAAGAAAGCAGCTATGCCAAGAATACTCCTTTTAGTCGCAGTCCTCTTTTCAGTCTGGTACTGGTGGAAACTATTAAAGAGCACACCCAGTGAAAAGCGTCGTCCATTTCTCTGGCGCAGTGCATTCTGGTCGGTCCTGGGTCTCTCTATTTTCCTTGTCGCCACAGGGAGAATGCACTGGCTTGGCGCCGGCCTGGCAGCATTGATTCCAATTGCTAAAACTGTCTTTGCCCTGGGACTTCGAGCGCTGCCGTTTCTCCAGGTTCTCAGCCGCTTTAAAACCAGCCCCTCACAATTTCGTACCAGGTCCCTGCTGGTTCAGGTAAATTTTGCCACGCGTGCGATGGACGGCGAAGTGCTCCAGGGTGACTTTGCCGGCAAACGGCTCTCGGAATTAAGTGCTGAGGAACTTCAGGCCCTGGCCGAGTCACTCAAGGAGACTGACCGTGAATCCTACCTGTTACTGCAAACCTATCTACTGAGAAATAATCGCGGCGGTTCAGAGCAAAGCTACCAACCGGATAATCTCTCAGAACTATCGGAAAAAGAGGCCTATGAAATTCTTGGCCTTGAACCAGGTGCGGCCAAAGAAGATATTGTCAAAGCCCACAAACGACTTATGCAACGCCTGCATCCGGACCGTGGTGGCAGCGACTACCTGGCGGCAAAAATTAATGCCGCAAAAGATAAGCTGAGCTGATTGCCCCAGCCCCAAACCCTTAACCCGAGCCAGACCGAGACCCTGTCCGCACGCAGAGAGCTGCAGTTCAATATAAAGTGGTAACTGGTTCGCATAAACAGCTTGCACTGGTTGCGTGCTGTCCGATGATTTATAAAATCGCCACATCCAAAATATATTTGTGTTGGCAAGCAGCTGACAAGGAGACAAAGGGATGGGCATCACTATATCGACTGTGGGTAAGTTTATCGGCTGCGTAGCTGTGGCTGTATGTTTCAATCAATCGACGATTGCTGAAACCGTCGAAATCACCTATGAAAATTACGGCACAACCACAACCCTGGATGTTAAGGGAGGCTCGGAAATTAGAACCGGAGCCTACGAATTAACCATTGACGGCAATACCACCTTAGC
>JBMYPM010000162.1:0-3502 GCA_049600275.1 Porticoccaceae bacterium
GGCGATTAATTTCTACGATATTTCCCGCCGTAAACTGGCCGAATGGCAGCTGGCTCGCAAGGAAAAAGCCCAGTCCCGCGAGGCCTCGATGGAGCGCCAGGTCAAAGTCGAAATAGAGACCAAGAAGCAAAAGCTCCGCGTGCCACCGACTATCCAGACGCCCAAGCCAAAACCTGTGGTCAGTAAGCGTATAGAGCGAGAAAAGCAGCAGACATTATTTGAGGACAGCGCTGTAGTGGGTACGCTGCCGCAGATTAACCTGCTCGACCCAGCGGATGATAATAGCGGTAACGGCTATTCTTCTGATTCTCTTGAGCATCTGTCGCGCCTGTTGGAACACAAATTGCTGGATTTCGGTATTAAAGCCGATGTGGTTGAGGTCCTTCCCGGGCCAGTAGTCACGCGTTTTGAAATACAACCCGCCGCCGGCATTAAAGTCAGCCGTATCAGCGGCCTTGCCAAAGACCTGGCCCGCTCCATGGCGGTTATCAGTGTTCGTGTGGTTGAAGTGATTCCCGGCAAATCTGTGGTGGGTATTGAAATCCCCAATGAAAAACGCCAGATGGTTCGCCTTAGCGAAATCCTTTCATCGGAAGCCTACGACCGCTCCAGCTCACCGGTTACTCTGGCCCTGGGTCATGATATTGCCGGTTCTCCTGTGGTCGCCGACCTGGGCCGTATGCCACACTTGCTGGTAGCCGGTACAACCGGTTCCGGTAAGTCAGTCGGTATTAACACCATGTTGTTAAGCCTGCTGTTTAAGGCCTCACCCCAGGAAGTTAAGTTAATTCTTATCGATCCCAAGATGCTCGAGCTATCGGTATACGATGGTATTCCCCATCTGCTGACGCCGGTCATTACCGATATGAAAGATGCCGCCAGTGGGCTGCGCTGGTGTGTTGGCGAGATGGAGCGACGCTATAAGCTTATGGCCGCCCTGGGTGTCCGAAACCTGGCCGGATACAACCGTAAAATTGAAGATGCGATTAAAGCTGGCAACCCGATCACCGATCCACTCTGGACCTTTGATCCCGCAGAGATGGGTTGGGATGGCAATGAGGAGCCACCGGAAGCACCGACCCTGGAAACACTGCCCTATATAGTCGTAGTGATCGATGAATTTGCCGATATGATGATGATTGTCGGCAAGAAAGTTGAACAGCTTATTGCCCGAATCGCGCAAAAAGCCCGTGCTGCAGGTATCCATTTAATCCTCGCCACACAGCGCCCCTCAGTAGATGTTATTACCGGCCTGATCAAAGCCAATGTGCCATCCCGTATTGCCTTTCAGGTCTCCTCTAAGATCGACTCGCGAACCATTCTCGACCAGGGCGGTGCCGAACAGTTACTGGGTAATGGCGATATGCTCTACCTGCCACCGGGAACCGGTGTACCTGAGCGGGTTCACGGTGCCTTTGTCGATGATCATGAAGTCCATAAAGTCGTCGCCGACTGGAAGCGCCGTGGCGAACCCAACTATCTTTCCGAGATTACCGATGAGGCAGCTGTATCCGGTATTCCTGTGCCCGGTTACAGCGGCAGTGAAGAGGGTGGTGGCGAAGAGGGCAGTGAATCAGACCCGCTCTATGACGAAGCGGTTGCCTTTGTGCTGGAAAGCCGCAAAGCCTCTATTTCATCGGTTCAGCGCAAATTGCGCGTCGGCTATAACCGCGCAGCCCGCCTGATTGAGCAGATGGAAGCCAGCGGTGTGGTCAGCCCGATGGGCAGCAATGGCAGTCGTGAGATCCTGGCGCCCAGCGGTAGAGAATAGATGCCGGGCCTGATTAACCACAACAGGATGGCAATAATGGCTCTTATTCAACGAATGCTTCTGGTTATTGGCCTCGCTGTCTCCGCCCAGTTGCAGGCAGGCGGCGACCCCGAGGATATCCAGGCCCTGCGCGATCTTCTGCAGCCTATTACCAGCCTGTCGGCGACATTTAACCAGCAGATAACCGATATTGAAGGCTTTGAGCTGGAAGCCTCTGAGGGCCTTTTTGAGGTCGCCCAGCCAGCCAAAATGCGCTGGCATGTCACCCGGCCTATGGCACAGATAATTATCTCCGATGGCAGGGTGCTATGGGTTTACGACCCGGATCTGGAGCAGGTCATTATCCAGCCCTTTAACCAGGATATAGCAGCGACACCAGCGGTACTTTTTTCCGGCGACCTCGACCAGCTCGACAGGGCTTATGTTGTTCGCGAGGTCTCCACTGGCATTTTTACCCTTACACCAGAGCGTGCCGGCAGCCTGTTTAATCGTATGGAGATACGCTTTGTCGATAAGCTGCCTGTATCCATAGCCCTGACCGATAACCTCGGGCAGACTACCAGCATTAGATTTACAGATTTGCAGATCAATCCTGTTATCAGGCCTGATCGTTTTATATTCGATGTGCCTGCCGATGTCGATGTGATTGACAATTTAACTGGCAGTGTAAACAAGAATGCCAACTGATCTTTTTTCCCAGGAAGTCTATCGCCCCCTGGCTGCCCGGATGCGGCCCGGTACCCTGGACGGATTTTATGGCCAGGATCACCTTATCGGCCCCGGCAAGCCCCTGCGCGAGGCAATAGATAGCGGCGCTCTGCACTCGATGATTTTCTGGGGTCCCCCGGGAGTTGGCAAAACTACCCTGGCAAAGATTATTGCCGCCTCTGCTGATGCCCATTTTGAAAGTATTTCGGCCGTTCTATCCGGTGTAAAAGAGATACGTGCAGCCATTGCTAAAGCCACTGAGCAGCGAGATTTACGGGGCCGCAAAACAATTTTGTTTGTCGATGAGGTCCATCGTTTCAACAAGTCCCAGCAAGATGCCTTTTTACCTTTTGTCGAAGATGGCACGGTGGTGTTTATCGGCGCGACAACTGAAAATCCATCCTTTGAACTGAACAACGCACTCTTATCTCGCTGCCGGGTCTATGTGCTGAAAAGCCTCGAAGAGACAGAGATCAAGACGCTTATCCAGCAGGCACTGCAAGACCAGAACCACGGCCTGGGTGAGCGCCAGTTAAAACTGGATGATCAGGCACTGGCGCTTCTCGCTGCCGCATCCGATGGCGATGCCCGCCGCGCACTGAATCTTCTGGAGATTGCCAATGACCTGGCAACAGAGCAGGGCGATCTCTCAGTCATCGACAAGCAGGTTCTCGAACAGGTACTGGTTGGCGATACACGGCGCTTTGATAAGGGCGGTGAATATTTTTACGACCAGATTTCAGCCCTGCATAAATCGGTGCGCGGCTCCTCGCCAGATGCGGCTCTCTACTGGCTCTGTCGAATGCTGGATGGCGGTTGTGATCCTATCTATATAGCGCGGCGACTTGTGCGAATGGCCAGTGAAGATATTGGCAATGCCGACCCTCGTGCGCTGGATATTTGCATGAAAGCCTGGGATGTTCAGGAGCGTCTCGGCAGTCCCGAAGCTGAGCTGGCACTGGCACAGGCTGTGGTTTATATCGCTATCGCGGCAAAGAGCAACGCAGTTTACAGCGCCTTTAA
>JBMYPM010000163.1:0-3497 GCA_049600275.1 Porticoccaceae bacterium
AGACTACGAGAGCGATGCTGAATAGGTTGTTTGGCTAGAGAGATTCCGGCGCCGTTTTTAAATGCAGGCGCAGGCGAATTCGACGAGCCATCTGATCCACGCCAATATTGAGCAGGGCGCTGGCAAGAATTAATACAAAGGCGCGGTCAAAGCGAAACTCTTCAAAGGCCGAGTCGATATAAAAGCCCAGTGTAGAAATCCCAAGAATGCCAAGGATGGCTGTCTCGCGCAGTATCACTTCCCAGCGATAAAACAGAAAGGCGAGAAACTGTCGGTAGATACGCGGAAGAACTTCGAAGAAGTAGCGGTTTAGACCGCGACTGCTATCGGCGCGCAGAACCAACTCTTCACTGTGACGACCAACCAGATGGGCAATAATTGCTCCGTTGTGAATACCCAGTGCCAGTATTGCCGGCAACATCGAGGGGCCGAGTACCAGCAGACCTAAAAAGGCCAGCAGATATTCGGGAAGCGTGCGTAGCAAAATCAGCAACCCATCACCGCCGGCGCGTCCCCAGCGGCGAAAAAACAGCGGCGAATTTAAAGGAAATAACAGCAGTGCCAGCAGTCCGGTAAACACTAGGCTGATCTGTCCTAAAACCATTGTATTAATCAGCCCCGGCCAGATCTGCTGTTGCCACAATGTGCTAAACCAGTCGCCAAACCCTGACAGGCTGGCGGCAGTGAAAAATAGTTCTCCGCGCAGAGGTGATGGCACTATATCTTCGGTGATAAAGCGTATAACCAGATCCCAGGAAACCAGCGCCTCTGGCGGCAGATAATAAAAAACCGCTAACAGATAGATTGGCAGTAGTCGCTTCTGCAGCCAAAACTTCAAGGTGCCTATAAGCAGTAATAATGCATAGAAATAGGCCGCCGCTTCGCTGTAATGGCCTTCCCCCAATGCGGTCTCAAGATGAAAGCCAATAGTCGGCAAGCCGACAAAACCGAGAACGGCGCTGGAGCGAATCGCGCATTCAAATCTGTAGCTGGTATAGGTGGCCATGGGGCGCCAGGCCAAGGGCAGTATTGTGTACATAAAATGGATCAGTGACTGCTTGGCGGCTGGGGTGTTGTTGGCTGCAGCCTTATCTACTTCTTCAAATAACTCGCCGTAAATTTTTGCCAGTGTTCCCGCGTAGGGGATCGCAATGGCCAGCAGGCCGGTCAGTGATGAGAGTCCAGTAATTTGAATAAACAGCAGTGCCCAGAACAGTTCGTGAATCGAACGGATAAAGGCACAGAATGCGCGCACAATATTAGAGCCATAGCCCAGTGCGAGAATAAAACCGCCAATCGCTGCCACTGCGACACCCTGAAGGGCAAAAGAAAAGGTATTGGCAAGACTGCTCAGCAGTGTCGGCCAGGACCAAACCGAGGGGCTAAGAGCACCGACTGCCATTAAGCCTAATTCATGCCAGGGGTCTACGGTGGAAATATCCAGGTCGGCGCAAAGTAGGCAGAGCAGGGCGATGGCGGCAAACCAAAAGCTGGTTTTGCGCAGTGCGCTAGCTGAGGTATCCAAGCTGCTTGAAGCTGTATTAAGCAGCATCGTAGAGGCCGGCGAGATCGCTGGCAGAGAGTTGATCGCTGGCTGCATCAAGCGCAATTACGCCATCCTTAAGGCCGATAACTCGCGTGCAGTACTGCAGCGCCTGATCAATATCGTGCAGGGCCAAGACCACTGTTTGATGCTGTTGGCAGATAAGCTTTAGCAGTCTCTGCGCCTGATATTCATCGACATTGGCGACCGGCTCGTCGCCGATAAAGATCGCTCGTCGCTGGATGAGTGCGCGGCCAATACTGGTGCGTTGCTGTTGTCCACCGGAGAGCTTATCAACCGAGCTGAAAAGCTGCATTTCCAGATCGATACTGCGAGCGATCTCGCTAATTTCAGCGCGCGCGGCAGGCATGGGTTTGATCAGATTGCCAAGGTTGTAGAGAAAGCTGTGGCGATCCAGCGCACCCATATAAATATTGTGAAAGGCGCTCAACATTGGCACCAACCCCGGTTGCTGGGGACACCAGGCGACCTGATTGGGTAACTGTTCACGCAGCGCTTTAAGCAGTGTTGATTTGCCGGCACCACTGCCACCTACCAGAGCTACTCGCTCGCCGCGCTCAATCGTTAATGACAGATTGTCGAGTACCGTTTTTCCCTGGTACTCGAGTCGTCTGTTATTAAGTTCAAACAGTGTCTGGTCAGTGGCCCTGTTCAAGACTATTTCTCTGCGTCGATAAGTCCGATAGTAACTGCAGTGTTGGCGATAGGCGCATAGAGATCATTGCTGGCTTTAATAAAGCTCTTGCGTGGGAAGCTGGCAAGCAGTTGCGGATCTTTCATCCCCAGCAGGGCGTTGACCAGTTTCTTTTGGAGTTCAGCACTGACATCACCGCGAACTGTCCACTGGTAGTCAGGGTAAGGGGGCGTCTCCCAGATAATCTTTACCTTGGTGGGGTCAATTTTTCCCGCTGCCAGCTCCTTGGCCCAGACTTTGTAGTTGACCGCGCCAACCTGGTAGGCGCCGGACTGGACTAGGGCAATGGTGCGGCTGTGGTCGCCGCTAAAGCCCACCTTGGAGAAGATATTCTGCGGTGTATCTTTAAGCTGCTGGCGAATATGGTACTCGGGCATCAGCCGTCCGGAGGTGGAGCCTTTGGAACCGAAGGTGAAGGTCTTGCCGGCAATAGCCGCCGGAAATTCACTGCTGCTCTCCAGACCGCTGCTACTGTGAGCAATCAGGTAGGTTTTAAAGTACGGATCCTCATAGCCCTGTGCGATGGCCTGGCTGCCGGGAACCAGTCGTCTTGCCTGGACACCGGAGAGACCACCAAACCAGGCCAGTTGTACCTGATTGTTGCGGAATGCCGTTACTGCCGCGGCATAGCTTTTAACCGGTATATAGCGTACTTCAATGCCCAGCTGCTTCTCCAGATAGACGGCAATCTTGTTAAAGCGTTCCTGGAGATGAGCTTCGTCTTGATCGGGAATGGCGGTAAAGGTAAAGGGTTGCGACGTCGAGTCCGCTGTAGCCATTGATGAAGTGATTAGCAGCGAAGCAAATATAATGCTGGAGAAAAGGCGAGTCATGCTATTGAAGTCCTGTGGTGAGTATTTAATTAGTCGGATTTTATTTTTGAGTCTTATGCTGAGATTGATTCCAGTGAATACAGTCTTGCAGGCTAACCCCTGAACCGCCAAAGATATCCAGAGCACTGCCAATGGTCAGATCGACCTTACCTTTGGAGAGGGTCTTTACCAGTTCCAGATCTTGCAGTGAACGAGCGCCGCCGGCGTAGGTAACCGGAAGGTTGCAGCAGTTGCCAAGCAGGCTGACCAGATCCTGATCTATACCCGCTTGCAGTCCTTCAACATCTGCGGCGTGAACCAAAAACTCCGCGCAATGCTTTTCCAGTTCAGCAATGGTGTGCTGGTCGACCGAAGTGTTGGTAATGGTCTGCCAGCGATCGGTGGCAATCATCCAGCCGCCATCAGT
>JBMYPM010000164.1:0-3444 GCA_049600275.1 Porticoccaceae bacterium
CCTGCTCGACCATACCGGCGGCCCCAACCATGTGCAGAACCTCTGTTTTGCACCAGTTCACGCTGATACGCGAACCGGTGAGTTGATTTACACGCCCACCTATTACTACCTGGGCCACTTCTCCAAATTTGTTCGCCCGCAAGCCCAGCGTATGAGCACCAGTGCCAGCCGCAGCTTCCTGCTGGCCACCTCATTTATCAATGAGGATAACCAGATGGCAACCATTGTGATGAACCACACAGACGAAGCCATTCTCTATAACTTCCATGTGGGTGATAAGCAGACCAGGTTGACTATTCCAGCCAGGGCAATGCAGACCCTGGTTTACTAAATAATAATAACTATAAAAACTGTTACACAGATTGAACCGGTTGCCTTGGGTAGCCGGTTTTTTTTTGGCTGTTTTTATGGGCTGTTTTTAAGAGCTAATTTTAAGGGCTAATTTTAAGGGCTATTCCCGGGTGTCGTCGCTCTCTGAAGGAAGATTGGCGTTCTGGCGATACTGGGTGGGTGTTACCCCTTCAATTTTCTTAAAGAAGGTGTAGAAAACCGACTTGCTGTTAAAGCCTACCCTTAGATAGATGTCGGTTATGGTGGTGTTTTTGTAGTCACTGGAGACAAGCATATGCTTGGCCTCTTCGATACGATAGCGGTTAATAAACTCGTAGTAGTTAATCCCGAAGTGACGATTAATTAGTGCCGACAGATCCCGGGGCATAATATTCAGGGCCTCGGCCAGGCTATCCAGGGTAATATCCGGTTCCATATAGATCTTGTGCTTGCGAATCTCATTATCAACCTGGGCAGCCATTTCCGGTTGCAGGTACTTCTCATTACTGGCTTTCTTGTCGGCTGTAGTCTCGGTCACCTGTTCAAAAGCACCGAAATAGCGAACCGCTGTAAACACCAGCAAATTTACCAGGGCAAAGGTGATGTAGTAACCGGTAAGCCCGATATTGCTGAGCTGTGCCTGGGCAAAGCTAAAGTCGGTAAAGACATTGGCGATTTTGGCGCCGATCAGCAAGGTTTCCGAAACCATAACCATTAGAAAGCCGATAACCAGGGCTCTCAGCCAGGAGATATGGACTTTCTCCATATTCGAATTGGTGTTCTGCAGCAGGCTGCTATAGCGGCTGATCAGCACAAAGCAGCCGATACCGTAGAATACCCTTACCCATTTGCTGAAGAACTCCATAGAGACAAAGTTGGCGCTGTAGACAAAGGTCTCGGAATTAATCATTTCCAGGCGTAGTTCCTGGGGCTGGCTGTAAAAGGTGGTCCAGATAAAAATAATGTAGATTGTCAGGGGAACCAGGTGCAACAGGTCAAACCTGGTAAGGGAAAAGTCCTTGAATGCCAGTGACTTGAAGCATAAAAACAGCAGCGCGCCATCCAGGTAATAGGCGATTGCCGGTATAAAATAGAAGTTTGTCAGTCTCTCGCGAGCAATATCCTTAAATTCTGCGCCCCACATCATCATTTCATTGATCGGAATCAGGGCGTGGGCAAAGAGAAACAGGGCGAGGAATATTATGCTCATGCTTTTGCGATAAGCAGTGGCAGAAAGCAGCAGAAAGCAGAACAGGCACTGCATCGCCGTCATCAGCAGGATAACGTCGTGGAAATTAAACAGCACTGTGTAGAGTTTGGGAGCTTCCATCAAGTGTCTCTGTAGGTTAGCAATGCATCGATATTTTAGCCGTGACCGGAAAATGCGTTTTGATTGTGCATGGAATGCTTTGCGTAATCGTCCTGATAAACACTGTGAGGCATAAATACACTTATTCGCACTCTTTTTTACGCCGCACATTATGGCTTAGATTGGTTATCTGTGTGCGAATATTTATCTAATTACAAAAGTTCCCTTTTAGCTTCTAACCAGAGTATATTCGGGGGTTGTCCGAACAGTTATTTGCACTAAAAATCGCTTTTTTAGAGAGTTTTGGTGTCCGAGTACGTTAGTCGGACGATTACTTCAGCTTTGATTTGTAATTTAGACTCACAAATTAAGCTTTCGCTACAGCAAAGCTATAAAAACATAGAATCACCAGGCGTTAGAAATCAATCAATGTAATTGATATCAGCGACCGGAAATAAGCGGCGACTGACCGCTTGATAATAAGAGAGATAGGGGACTGCCATGATTGACCATAGATTCCATACCGCGCTGTATTTTTTCCTGGCTGCGAGCTTGACGGCCTGCGGTGGGGGCGGCAGCGGTGGAGACGCAGATCAAAATGTTGTGCGTACCCTATTTGCCGTTGGTGATGTTGTCGAGATGGTAGAGGATGGTGGTTCGGTAGAGGGTGATGTCAGTACCAATGATCGCGGCGGCAGTTTTACCTATGCCCTTGCCTCCGGTGCCAGCATGGCCAATGGCGAGCTTGAGTTTAACGAAGACGGTACCTTTATCTACATCCCAAATGCAGATTTTTTTGGCACTGATAGCGTTGACTATGTGGCGACTGACCCGGTATCGGGTGAAACAGATACAGCGACCCTGACCATTAGTGTCGAGAATGATTTCGAGCAGATCGAAGAGTATGGCTGGCAGTTGGTCTGGAGTGATGACTTCAACTCGGGAGACTTAGATGCTGCTCTGTGGAGTGGCGTTAATACCAGTGTTTCCGGCGGTAATCTGGTTGTGGCTGCTCAAGAGGGGCAGGTTTCCTCCGCGATTGGTTCCAACAGCTTTAGATACGGTCGCGTCGAGGCAATTGTTCGGGCTCCGGCAGGAGACGATGTTTTTGCCACCTTTAAGCTGGCACCGGTCAATGATATGCACGACGGCCTCAATGTTCTTGCCGCCATTGAAACTGACAATGGCGCGGTCATTGCCGGCACTCATTACGGCTTGGGCCTGACCAGTGGTATTACCATGAATGCTGAGGTTATCGAGACTGTGGCCAGCGACTTCCATAGCTATGCTATTGAGTGGGGCGAAGATGAGATACGTTGGTATATTGATGGAGTTCATGTTCATACAGTGAATACGCTTCACACCTGGGCCTACAATATGTCAGGTAGCGATGTAGTTGCCGACAATGATGGGCCTTTTAACCAGGATATGCAGGTTGTATTCGAGCTGTCTGCGGGTATCGACAATCTGCCAGCCTCGATACTTGTCGACCAGATTAAGGTTTGGTCCTGCGACCCCTCCGTAGAGCTGTCGGTTGAAGACTGTGCGTCCGGCGAAAAAACTAAAGTTAGCAAGCAGGCCTCAGACCGTATCGAAACCGTTGGTCCGGTGGTAACCGAGATCTATACAAATGGCTATTACGATAAGGTCACTGGCGCAAAAATTTCTGATTTGCCGCCACTCGAGTGGCATCACACCGATGAAATCAAAGAGCTGACTATCTCCAATGCCAGTGCCGCCGATGTGGATTCCCTGTCCACTGATGGGGAGCGGGGCAATGTTCTGGAAATTACCAATGATTCAGG
>JBMYPM010000165.1:0-3411 GCA_049600275.1 Porticoccaceae bacterium
CCGGCCAGGCTTTTCGTATAGGCCGCAATATGGGTATTAACCTGGCATCAGACAGTAAGGCTTCCAGCTGGAGTATCGGGGTTTATGAAGTGGGCGAATACGGCAGTGATCCGGCCCAGGGTGGTGATGGCAAGCTGGCGTTAACCGGTAGGGCAACCCTGAGTCCGGTCAATAAGGGCAGAGAAGTGGTGCATTTGGGCGCCTCGTTTTCCCTGCGTGATCTGGACGGCGCTGTTTTTGAGGTTGAAAGCAATGGGGAAGTGCACGGTGCGCCTGATGTACTTGATACGCGCAATTTTGAGGCCGATTCCATCGACCAGTACGGATTGGAATCAGCCTGGATCAGCAACCGTTTCGCGCTGATTGGCGAAGCCTACCGCCAGGATGTCAGTGGTGTTTTGGAGAGCGATAGCGTTAGTTACAGTGGCTATTATGTGCAGGGCAGCTACTTTCTGACCGATGATTCGCTGCGCTATAAAAAGGGCCGCCTAAGCTCGGTCAGGCCGACTGCTGATAGCGGTGCATGGCAGCTGCTGTTGAGGCACAGCTATCTGGATGCAGATGATAACGAGGATGGTATGGAAGTCACCAACACCCTGGTGGGAATCAACTATTACTACAGCAGGTCTACCAAGTTGATGCTTAACTTTACCAGTACGGAAATCAATGGCCACGATGTCGAGGAGCTGGACAGGGGAGATGCAATTTCTCTGCGTGCTCAATTCAGGTTCTAGGAAATCTTTAGACTTGGCTCACTATTTCCTGGTGTCTTAATTTATCTATTCTGAACCCGGGGGCTCTTGCGACTCTTCCAGCCAGCCCCCGGTAAATCCTGCTCGCTGCAGCCCTTGGCGGATATAGGGATTGGTTTTCATTAGGTTCCAGACGAATTCACTGCGAAGGTTTTCAGCCATTAGCAGAATTGGCCCCTGGTCTATACCTATATAGTCTGTGCCGAACCAGCCTTTGCCTGGCACAACTTTTCCTGCCCAGGGCTGAACATCGTAGTCAAAGCTGGGGTTAAAAGCGTCCAGGAAACCATATTCCCCATAGAGGTGCTCAGCATACTGGCTATACATGGTTTGCAGTGCCGTTAGTGCACTCTCTGGTGCAAAGGGCAGGGAGCCGCCGGCTGCTGTGGGGGCGATGGTGCCATCGTCAAAACTGTAGTTCAGGGCAGTACCCCTGGCGCTATAGCCACGGAAGCTACGGTTAGACCCTTTAAATGGCAGTGTAAAGTTGCCCGGCCCATCGCAGGCGGTAAGCCCCCAGATATTTTCTCCGTAGCCATTCCATTGTTGTGGATTATTTGTGGCGTATTGGCGCTGGGCACTGACCGCTTTGGTGGAGTTAATAAAGTAGTCACTGTTTTTGCCAGCCATGTATTGATCTTGAATATTTCTAAAATCAATCCAGATATGACTGTACTGATGGCCAAACAGCGGTGCCATGGTGAGATGTTCGACACCATTGCTAACACCCCAGTCATCCTGGTAGTGATCTACCCAGGCATCCCATGCGGCTGGTTCTACGGGGTGGGTCGGTGATCCCAAAGCCAGTATGTAGACCAGCATAGCTTCGTTATAGCCCACCCAGTCGTGGCTGATAAACCCCTGGCCCGGGCGCCAGCCATGACTGATAAGCGGGCTATTATTTTGCGCCCATTGCCAGTTAACCCGTTTGTAGAGCTCGATGGCGAGACTGCGTATCTGCTGTTCTGCCGGGGTGTCCTGTGAATAATAGCTCTGGGCAAAGAGCACACCGGCCATCAGTAGAGCAGTGTCGACCGTGGATAGCTCTACATTCCAGTTTTCAAAACGCAGGCCATCATCTCTGGATAAAAAGTGATAGTAAAAACCCTGATAACCAGCAGTGCCCTGGCTTTGATTGCCCATGGGTAATTGCCAGAGAAAAATAAGGCTGTTAAGGGTGCGTTCAACAGCTTGCTGGCGGCTGATAAAGTTACGCTCAACACCTACGGGATAGGCCGTAAGTGCAAACCCGATGGCAGCTATGCTGGCTGGTGACCAGGAGGTTGGGTAGCGATCTGGTGTCAAGCCAGTCTGATGATCGGTGGTTTCCCAAAAATAGTTAAACGTATCCGCCTGTAATTTATTGAGAGGCAGTAACACCAGCTGCTCCTGGTCGACACTGTCGGCAATACCATCGCTATCATCATCTGTATCTGCATTATTGCCAATACCATCCTCATCCAGATCTGCAATTTCAGCCGGGTTGTTGGGGAAGCTGTCAAAGGGGTCGTGGACCCCGTCGCCATCTGTATCAACTGGCATCATGCCGTCAAGGTGGAGCAAGATCTCATCGAGGTTAGATCTTGTCGCATCAGGGGCGACAGCGTCCATAACCAGGCTTTCAGAGCTAATGCCCAGCAGGTAACGCAACACCATCAACCCATCGGTAAGCGCATCAGTAACGCCATTGCCATCTATATCTAAAAGATCGCCAAGGTTGTGGATGCGCGCCTGTATCTGTTCAGCGGTTTTATATGGCGCATCCAGTGCAACAGCGCCATCAATTAAAGCGTTTTCAGTAAAGCCAAACAGGGCGCGCGCAATAAGCAGCCCATCGGTGAACGCATGTTTTTGCCCATTGCCATCAATATCCAGTGAGCCGCTGGGGATAGTGCCGTTGGTGAATTCTGTAAGCGCATTAATGCCGTCACGATCCTGGTCACTGCTGGCATCGGCTGGGTTTTGCGGGTTGAGTCCATAGTGAATTTCCCAGCTATCGGGTAGGCCATCGCCATCTGAATCTGCCTGGGCGGCATCATCGGCAGCGATTGTCGAACAGAACAGTGCCAGCAAAGCCGGTAGAACTTTTTGTCGCAATCTAACCCATTGGAAGTGACTCTGTATCATGCTTGGAAGCGGCCTCGGTATATCTGTAATGTTTTTTTAACCTTGCTCAGAATTTAACAGCCAGGGTTCAATGCTCAGTACAGCAGGACATTTCTACAGATATATTACCACTGATGGAAGGGTGTATGTTCATGCGTTGAATTACGCAATGCAAGCCGTATAATCGCGCCTCTTAAAACAGGTGCATATACAATGAAAAAAATCTTCGCAATTATCCTTTTAAGCTTATCCCAATCTGGCTGCCTGATTGCCGCCGCCGTGGATGGCGTCACTGATGTCACTGTTGCCGTGGTTAAGGCGCCGATTAAAGTGGGTGCTGCAGTGGTGGATGTTGCAACCGGTGATGAGGAGGATTAATCAAATCCGGCTTTATGCTTTCAGCAAGTGAAATGCTTTTAATCTATATATAAAGTCTAAATTTTATCGGTGTTTGACTTCGAATGTGCCATTGATTAGGGTTTGTTAAAATAAATTTCGTATTGCTGACCTATTACAATAACAAGGTGGTACATGTTCAACACTCACTTGTTTT
>JBMYPM010000166.1:0-3360 GCA_049600275.1 Porticoccaceae bacterium
ACTATTATTATTGATTCCCTGCGAATAGTGGCCCCAGAGATTACTATGGAGCGTGCTGATGGCCGCAGCAATCTCGATCGCATCCAGTCCAATATTGCCGACTATCTGGGGGCGGATACAAGTCCGGATGCTAAAGAGGGCACCGGTAAAAAATTTATAATCCGCGATCTGAGAATTACCGAAGGCAAGATTCGCTATACCATTCTCAATGGCAAGGGAATTGATCTGGCGCTGCCAGATTTGCACCTTACCAACATAGGCCAGTCAGCTGGAGGAAATGATGGTGTCTCTGGTGCTGAGGCAGCAGGAGAGATTATCAATGCAATTATCGGTGCCGCCGGCAGTGCGGTCAGCCAGTCAGGCGCAGTAAAGGAAATCGGTCGATCCCTGGAAGACCAGGTCAAGGAAAAGGCTGGCGCACTCAAAGGGCTGTTTGACAGGAAAAAATAGCAGTTGATTAAGAGTGGCGCATAATCCGCTGTTTCTGGCGATCCCAGTCGCGCTCTTTTTCATCCTGGCGCTTGTCGAAATCCGCCTTGCCCTTGGCCAGGGCAATCTCGCATTTCACCAGGTGGTTTTTCCAGTAGAGCGCGGTGCAAACACAGGTATGTCCCTTCTGGTTTACGCCGGCCTCGAGTTTGTCCAGCTCTCGACGGTTGAGCAGTAGCTTGCGCGAGCGGACAGGCTCGGTGACATAGTGGGTAGAGGCAGTTTTAAGGGGAGTGATATTAGTGCCGATTAACCAGGCCTCACCGTTCTGAATTAATACATAGGTGTCGGTTAGGTTGACCTTTCCATCGCGCAGGCTTTTTACTTCCCAACCCATCAATGCAATTCCCGCCTCAAACTTTTGTTCAAGGAAATAGTTATGCTTCGCCTTTTTATTTAGGGCGATAGTATTTGATGGGACTTTTGGTTTCTTTTTGCTCATAGGGGGCAATTATACGTTGGCTGGTCTATTTATCATAAACAAATGCGTGGGCGCAGAGCGTTTTTTATTAGGATCGCTCTGGGGATAGCGTTACAATTCGGGATAAAAATCGGAGACGTTTTATGGGCTTGCAACAAAAAGGCATGCACGGAACCTGGGCTAGTCGCTGGACATTTATTATGGCCGCCACTGGCTCGGCAGTTGGGCTTGGCAATATGTGGAAGTTTCCCTATGTGGCCGGCAACAACGGCGGCGGTGCATTTGTTCTCGCCTATCTCGCCTGTATTTTAATGATTGGCGTCCCAGTGATGATGGCGGAGGTGGCTATTGGTCGCCGTGGACGCCAGAGCCCGATCAACTCTGTACGTGAACTGGTGGCCGAGAGCGGTGCCAATTCCGCCTGGCGCAATCTCGGCTGGCTGGGTGTTCTCGCCGGTATGTTAATTATCTCTTTCTATGCAGTAATCGCCGGATGGGCACTGGACTATATTCTCGCCATGGCCTCTGGTGAGTTGCGCGGTGCCAATGGTGATGCCGCCTCAGCGGTGTTTGGCAATCTGTTGGCAGATCCGGTTCGCCTGATCGGCTGGCAGACATTCTTTATGATTCTCTGTGTCGGTGTGGTGGTTGGCGGGGTTAAAAAAGGTCTGGGTATCGCCGTTGAAATCCTAATGCCGCTGCTCTTTGTAATGTTATTTGTACTGCTGGGCTTTAGTATCTTTCGCGGCAACTTCCAGGCTGGCTGGGACTTTTTGTTTAGCTTTAATCTCGACGCCCTGACCGGACGCAGTCTGCTCGAAGCCATGGGCCAGGCATTCTTTACCCTGAGTATAGGTATGGGCGCAATTATGGCCTACGGTGCCTATATGCCCCAGAGCGCCAATATAGGTAAGACTATTTTAACCGTGGCGTTTTTCGACAGCATGGTGGCGATAATTTCAGGCCTGGTGATCTTTCCAATTGTTTTTGCCACTCCCGGACTCGAGCCTGGCGCTGGGCCGGGGCTGATGTTTATCAGCCTGCCGGTGGCCTTTGGCAGTATGCCCGGCGGTCTTTTGATCGGCTCGGTATTCTTTGTGCTGGTAACTATTGCCGCATGGAGCTCGGCGATCTCCCTTCTCGAGCCCGGTGTTGCCTGGCTGATCGAAGCTAAAAATATGAGCCGAATCCAGGCTAATTTACTGATTGCCGGTGGCACCTGGGTGCTGGGGCTGGGCAGTGTCTTCTCATTTAATATCTGGTCAGAGGCGACAGTTGCCGGCTTTACCTTCTTCGATTTCCTCGACTTCCTGACTTCTAATGTGATGTTGCCTCTATCCGGGCTGCTCATTGCCATTTTTGTTGGCTATGTGATGAAAGAGCAATTTGTCGATGACGAGCTGCAGGGCACTCCACCAGTGGTTATGCAGCTGTGGCGTTTCACCCTGCGCTACATTGCCCCGCTGGCTATCTCGGCTGTGTTTGTGATGGGTATTTACGACAAGTTCTTCGCCTGAGGCCCCTGTGAATAAAGTACAGCGCTCCGCACTGGTGATGCACTCTGATCAGTCCATGTTCGACCTGGTCAATGATGTGGAAAATTATCCACTGTTTATGGATGGCTGCCAGGCGGCAGAAGTATTCGAACACACTGAGCTGCAAATGGTCGCGCGGCTGGACCTGAAAAAGGGCGGTGTGAAAACCAGTTTTATGACCAGGAACAGATTGCAGTCACCCTCGATGATTGAGATGAATCTCGAGGATGGGCCGTTTAAAAGCCTAAAGGGGATTTGGAGGTTTAAGCCGCTGACCCCCGAGGCTTGCAAGGTGAGCCTCGACCTGGAGTTTGAATTTAACAATATGGCTGTGGGCTTGGCTGCATCGAAACTATTCTCTACAATGGCTAACGACCTCGTCGATTCCCTCTGTCGTCGAGCTGACCAGATTTATGGAAACCCAAATGACTGACAACAACACAACAATCACTGTAGAAGTGGTTTATGGCCTGCCTGAAAAACAGAAACTGATCAAACTGGATGTGGCGCCTGGCACCACTGCTTATCAAGCTGTGGAGCAGTCGGGTATTGCCCAGAGTTTCCCCGAGATCGATTTGGCGAATGCCAAAATGGGTATCTTTTCCCAGGTGCTTGGCACCAAGGGTTTGCCGGAGCCGGATGCTTACCAGTTGCAGAACCGGGATCGGGTTGAGATCTACCGTCCCCTGATTGCAGATCCCAAAGAAGTTCGCCGCCGCAGAGCGGAAGAGGCAAAGCTGAAAAAAGAGCAGGCTGCCTAGTTGGGAATAGAGCCCGGGTTCTACCGGGCTTCGGGCGTGGCAGTGCTGGGCAGGTAATCGCCAGTGATGCGTTCGAGCTTATCTTCAGCGTCAAAAAAGATTGTCACCTGTTCCTGAGTCTCTTTTCCCTGGGATGTCACCCGGCTGTAGAAGT
>JBMYPM010000167.1:0-3318 GCA_049600275.1 Porticoccaceae bacterium
AACCGGTACAAAAGGCGCCGCCGCCCTGGAGCTCTGGCGGTGAATAGATCGCGCAGCCAGCTCTTTACCCGTCCCCGATTCACCGCTGATAAACATTGGTGCCTGGCTGCGGGCTACCTTGCTGATCTGTTGGCGGATACTGCTCATCAGTTCGGAGTCACCGAGAAGAAGAGGGGTTTCGGCAGTGTCAGTTGCCTGGGTCTGCGGGGACAGGGTTAAGGCATTGTTAATCAGCGAGCGCAGTCGTGAAAGTTCGACAGGTTTAGAGAGAAAATCAAAGGCTCCAAGTTTAAGGGCATCCACTGCGAGATCCACATTTCCGTAGGCGGTAAGAACTGCGATAGGCAGCTGCGGGTAGTTTTTCTGTGTGTAGTCGACCAGCTCAAGGCCATTGCCGTCGGGAAGCCGCATATCGGTTAAACAGAGATCAAAGTGCTGTTCCTGCAGTGCGGCCTTAGCTTCTTTTACGGTTTCTACAGCCGTTGCATCTATACCCATTTTGGCAAGTGTGAGTTTGAGTAACTCGCGCAAATCCAGTTCGTCATCAATGATCAGCACGGTTTTTTTCATTAGCTGCATTCCTTGGCAGTTGCTTGGCCGGGTCGGAAAATACTATCTGGAAATAGTGCTCCGACTGGCTCTTGTATACATAGCTTAGTGTAGCAAAGTTGATTTCACAAAGTTCCCGCGCTATGTAGAGGCCGAGGCCAGTACCCTGGTTTTCAGTGGTGAAAAAGGGCTCGAAAATCTTATTTCGATTCTCACTGCTAACGCCCAATCCGCGGTCGTAAACCTTTAGCATTGCCAGATCCATATCCTGTTGATAATCAAATTTAATCCGGGCCCAGGGCTTGCCAGTGTGTAATTCAGAGTGGCGCAGGACATTTTCCAGCAGGTTGGTCAGTACCTGTTGCAGCTGGCTGCTATCAAAGGGTGCGCAGGCAGATTTTGCACTGTTGTCAATTTCGATACAGGGGTTGTCGAACCGCTTGCTTTCCTCGAGTTGGGTTTTACCCAGCAGGCAGTTGTCGAAGATATTGATAATCTCAATCTGCGGGGTCTTCTGGCGCGACAGCTGCAATATATCCCGCACCAGTTTGTCGACTCTGGTGCTATGCCTTAGCACCACATCGACCAGCTTTTGGTCCTGTTCCGGTAGTCGGGATTCATTGAGTAGTTGCGCAGCGTGGCTGATAGCACCCAGGGGATTGCGTACCTCATGGGCAATACTGGATGTCAGCTGTCCCAGGGAGCTGTTCTTTAACTGCTGGGCATGTTGCGACAGGGTGCGGGCATCCTCGACAAACATAATGGTATCGCGAATGTTGTTATGGAAGCTGTCGCCGCTAATTTCACTAAAGCTGATCTGCAGTGGAATATCCGAACTGGGCGCTTGGCAGGTTGGCAGCTGTCTGTGGGGATTGGCCCGCCAGTCGCGGTAGTAGTTGACCAGAGTTGGCAGCCGGGTTAGCGAGTCACCGCGGGCCAGCAACTTCTGTCCATCCACTGAACCGAGCAGGAGAGAGGCACGCTCATTAAGTTGTTCAATACGAAATGCGCGGTCAAAAACAACAATCCCGGTAAGCATCTTATTGACCACCAGGTCATTCAGGTGCTGAAGCCTCGAGGCAGCCTGGGCCTCGGTTTTAGCCAGCTCCTGGACAATGGTCAGGCGCTTGGTGAGAAAGATAAAAATAACCGCTGTGGCAAACAGCAGGATGCCAAAAATACCGCTGCCAACAACCCCTGACTGATCACCATTGCCGAGCAAAAACTCCGAGAGGCTGACAGAGACCGGAATAAAGCTGGCGATAGCCGCCATAGACAGTGCCAGCAGGGTGCGCAAAAACGTCGCAGATGCAGCTACGGTTACCATCAGCAAGTAGCCTACAGAGCCGGCCAGGCCGCCGGAGGCATGCATCATTAAATTGATCGCGATAATATCGATCAGCAGCATTGCAAACAGGGCTGTCTCGCTCGGTTGCCAGCGCCTCAGGTAAAACAGTGGCAGGCTGACCAGGTTTACGCCTATATAAGCAGAGGCGGTCAGCGAAAACAGGGAGGGGTTGTCACTGCCCAGGGAGGTGGGGGCAAAGTCAAACTGCACCAGCCACAGTAGCAGGATAGACAGAAACAGTCGGTAACAGGCGTAGAGCCTCAGCAGTCTTGGGGATGTGGAGTGATCGTCGAGGCTGGCCAGCTGCATGCTAAAATCTTCTCCATCCAAATTGGAGTTTAGCTCTACACAGGGCGTTGGCAGTTAGCCGGCCCTAGTCGTAAATGGTCGCTATGGGCAAACGCTTGTGTTGAGTTTTTGTATAGATGGCAATCAGCCGTTCCTCAGCCGCCTTGCTCACCGGTTTATTCTCAAGAAAATCATCAATATCGTCGTAACTGAGGCCGAGAACATGTTCGTCGGCCTTTTGCGGCATCAGGCACTCGAGATCCGCAGTGGGTGTTTTGTCTACCAGACTATCCGGCGCACCCATAGTCTTGGCGAGCAGACGAACTTGACGCTTGCTCAAACCAAACAGCGGTGCCAGGTCACAGGCACCGTCACCAAACTTAGTATAGAAGCCAGTGATGTTTTCTGCCGAATGATCTGTACCCAGGACCAGGCCACCTAAAATACCAGCAATTTCGTATTGAGAGACCATGCGTGCGCGAGCCTTAACATTGCCCTTGGCGAAATCGGTCGCTTCATCGTGCAGTGCGTGCAACTTATTTTCGGCCAGCGTCGCGCAGACGCTTTTATGAATAGCATCGGCGCCAGCTTTGATATTGACGGTTAGGCTCTGGCTCGGCTGGATAAATGCCAGAGCAATCTGCGCATCATCCTCATCCATCTGCACGCCGTAGGGCAGGCGCACGGCCACAAACTGGTAGTCGCTGCCACCCTGTTCAGCATTTAGCTGATCCACGGAAAGCTGTGCAAGGCGGCCACAGGTGGAGGAGTCAACGCCACCGCTAATACCCAGTACCAGGGTTTTGCAGCCGGAGGCGAGCAGTTGGTTTTTGATAAAGTCGGTGCGGCGATCGATTTCAAAATCTGGGTCGATTTCACTCAGTACCCGCATCTCTTTAATAATATCTGCTTTGTTCATGGAGATTAAAACCAGTTATATGGATATTTTCCTGATAGCTATATTACTTGCTAGCATTGTTTCCAGATTACCTTTTTAGTACTAGTCCACTAGTCCAAAGGTAAGCCAGCTCCACAGGGAGCGAGACTCTTCTTTCTCCTCGCCCTCATTAGCAATAAGTTCGGCATCGCGAACGGATTTATTAAATATCGCTCTGGTATCAAATGCTGGTGGT
>JBMYPM010000168.1:0-3304 GCA_049600275.1 Porticoccaceae bacterium
ATTATATATTCTGGCATTATTAATTCAAACAGTGATCAGCCTGACCCTTCCTTACTGTAATGCACTTAACCTAGGATAGTTTCAGCGTTTCTTCTTCAATTTTTGCCTGCCAGATCTGCGGGCCAATTCTATGCACTGACTCACCCTGAGTATCCACAGCGACAGTCACCGGCATATCATTTACCTCAAACTCATAGATAGCTTCCATTCCCAGCTCAGGGAAGGCGATAACCTCAGCCTGGGTAATCGCCTTGGAGACCAGGTAGGCTGCTCCGCCAACGGCAATAAGATAGACCGCCTGGTTATCTTTAATGGCATCTATACCAATCTGGCCGCGCTCTGCCTTGCCGATCATACCCATCAGGCCGGTCTCTTCAAGCATGGTGCGGGTAAATTTATCCATACGTGTTGCTGTGGTTGGGCCAGCAGGTCCCACAGCCTCATCACCTATGGGATCTACCGGGCCAACGTAGTAGATAAAGCGCCCGGTTAAATCTACTGGCAGCTGTTCACCGCGAGCCAGTATATCGGTCATTTTTTTATGGGCAGCATCGCGGCCGGTTAACATCTTGCCTGAGAGCAGCAATGTATCTCCGGGCTTCCACTGGGCAATATCCTGCTGGGTTACCGTATTCAGGTTTACCCGACGGACGGACTCATCCGCTTCCCAAGTGATCTCTGGCCAGTCTTCCAGGTTTGGTGGATCCAGCTGTGCTGGCCCGGAGCCATCGAGAACAAAATGCGCATGGCGTGTTGCCGCGCAGTTGGGGATTATAGCGACAGCCTTGTTGGCTGCATGGGAGGGATAGTCTTTAATTTTGATATCCAGCACCGTAGTTAAACCACCCAGACCCTGTGCGCCAATGCCCAGCGCATTGACCTTTTCAAATAGCTCCAGTCGCAGCTCTTCATTGCGATTGTCAGCACCTTTTGCCTGCAGCTCATTGATATCAATATGATCAAGCAGTGCTTCCTTGGCCATAATCATGGCTTTTTCAGCCGTGCCGCCAATGCCGATACCGAGAATACCCGGTGGGCACCAGCCGGCACCCATGGTTGGCACCATCTTCAGTACCCAGTCGACAATGGAGTCGGAGGGGTTGAGCATGGCAAATTTTGATTTTGCCTCGGAACCACCGCCCTTGGCGGCAACGTCGATGGAAACTGTATTGCCGGGGACAATTTCGTAGTGAATCACTGCCGGCGTGTTATCACCGGTATTTTTGCGCTCGCCATCCGGGTCGGCGAGTATTGAGGCGCGCAGGATATTGTCCGGGTGTGTATAGGCACGGCGCACACCTTCATTGACCATATCGGTAAGGCTCATCTCAGCCTGCCACTGCACATCCATACCAACCCGCACAAATACTGTGACTATGCCGGTGTCCTGGCAGATCGGCCGATGGCCCATGGCACACATCCGCGAGTTAATCAGGATCTGCGCCATGGCATCTTTGGCGGCTTTTGACTCCTCGCGATCATAGGCAGCTTTAACTGCCTGGATAAAATCTACCGGGTGATAATAGGAAATATATTGCAGGGCATCTGCAACACTCTCGATTACATCTTCTTGGCGAATAATTGTCATTAAAGTTGGCCTGTTCCCTCTGGTGTAACACTGGCCGGAGCCGGGGAAATTGATTCCGGGGCCTGGATGGTTGCCTGAGGTTTATTCTCAAGGTTATAAATTTTCTGGTTGGTCTGGCGGCGGAATGCATCCATTGATTCAATCGCCTCGGCATTGCTCTTCAGCTGTCGATCGATTTTATTCAGCGCTGCCTCAAGGCTGGCAATCTTGTCAGACTGGTTGCGGGCGGCTGTATTGATACCGTCGATATCAGCTGTAATCGCCAGGTAGTTGCCACTGAGGTTGGTCAGGCTGCGATTCTCTTTATCGACTCTTGTGCTGAGGTCGGCAATAGACTTTTCCAGGCCCGTGCGCTTGGTGGCTAAAAATGCGATATCTTTTTTATTCTTGTCAATTTTGCCCTTGTTAATATCGTTGGAGACACCCCAGAGTTTTTTGATTTCTGCCCAGTGTCTCTCCAGGGACTCACCCTGTTTGCTGATTTTTAGCTGCAGGGCTGCACCGGATTGGTTCATGGACTCATCGGTACTGCTCAGTCGCGACTCAAGTGCATTGAAGCGCTGTTGGAGATCTGCATGATTTTTGGATAGAGCATCAAACTGGTACCAGCCAAATCCGATAACACCCAGCAGGCCAACAGATATCAGTGCAATTAATAATTTCCAGAAGCCACCACTGCCACCGCCAGAGCTGTTAGAGCCGTTTGCAGATGATCCATTGCTGTCAGGTTTGGATGCGTTTTTTTTGGAGCCGGCGGAACTGGAAGAGCGACCAATCATATCGTCGCGCTCAGGGACTATAGGGTTTATACGGTTTTTATCCGCAGTCATTTCAAAATCCTGCCTCAGGGTGCTGTATTGAATTTATTATACGCCAATTGGGATAGTCCTCCATCCCGAAATGTATAGATATTTAGTGCCAGCCCATCACTGGGGGACACAAAAAAACCGGCACCAGGCCGGTTTTTTTGATAACTGTTTCTTTTTGCTGCAACGCTGTTATTTAAAGGAAATTCAGCACAGCAACCATAACAGCAGTCAGGCCAAGGCTTGAGTGAATCACGCCCTTCACAGTAGTCATTGGACCCTGCTTGCCTACCAGTGCATTAACTTCCAACAGTGCAACAATAACCAGCATAAGGATCAAGCCAGTACCGCCAACAGCAGTGCCGTAACCGTGGCCAGGATAGTGTGCGCCAGC
Source organism: Porticoccaceae bacterium (assembly GCA_049600275.1). Classification (GTDB taxonomy): domain Bacteria; phylum Pseudomonadota; class Gammaproteobacteria; order Pseudomonadales; family Porticoccaceae; genus HTCC2207. The sequence goes on from JBMYPM010000168.1 coordinate 2,789, forward strand.
CAGCATGCCGAGAGCCATAGGTGCAGAGAACAACACGTTGGTACGTGAAGCCAGCAGTGCTTTACCTGCCGCGGCAGCTTTATCGCCACCCTCAACAAGACCCAGTGCAATTTTCTGTGCTGGCCAGATAACCGTCCAGACATTCAGGAACATGATTGTACCCATGACCGCGCCAACAACAATATAGTTGTTCAGCTGGCTGAGGCTGGTGGCAACATGCAGCAGGTACAAACCAGTGATAAAGGTGAACATGGCGCCCCAGCGGAACCACCAGAGTGCGCTTGGTGCCAGCTTGGCTTTGGCATCTGAAAGTGCTTCGGGAGTTGCCGACTTAAAGTAACCGCCTTGAACAAAGTTGAAGTAGTAAAGCATACCGATCCAGACGATGCCGGCCAGCACATGGAAATAACGAAAGAAAAACTCAATGTAAGACATGCGTGCGTCTCCCGGTTTTTGTATTGACGGCGCAAAGGCCCTGCCCAGGCACGATTATATCGCAAGGCCCGAATCTGCGGT
>JBMYPM010000169.1:0-3300 GCA_049600275.1 Porticoccaceae bacterium
GCGGAAGAGAAAGATGTCGGAGATTTTAATTGCGATGACCAGTTTGTTATCAGCGGTGAAAGCAGGGCTGAAAATAAGCGAAAAACCAAAACCGTATTTTGCGTGAGAGCCTACAAAGATTACCCGCAACTCTATGATGTTCTGTTTTTGCAGGGCACGGTAGATGATTCTCGCGCAGCCTTTTTAAGCCACTTTACGTTGGCTGGGGTAAGTCAGAAAAATGCCCAGGCCTTTGCCCGCAAGTTTATGGGGGTGGCGAAATGGCAGTAATTATTGAAGTGCTAGGCTGGGGTGGCAAGAGCAGGCACCACTATCGTGTTGAGGGACCGTCGATCAGTATTGGCCGCGGCTACCAGAATGATGTGGTGCTCAGTGACAGCCATATCTCCGCCAACCATCTGCGATTGGATGCGGTTGAGAATGGCTGGCAGCTTACCGATCTCGACAGTCTTAACGGTGTTGAGATTATTAAAAATCCCTCTATTAATAGCGCATCGACCGACGGCCAGGCAGCTACAACTTTATTGGCCGATGGTGCCGAGATTAAAGTCGGTCGCACCAGATTGCGAGTAATCGCTGACAGTCATCCGGTAGAAGCCGCCAAAGAATTGCATCGACTGGAAAAAGACGTCAGCCAGCTAAATCGATTCTCGATCTGGCTGCCGCTGTTGCTGCTTGTAATGACAATTGATATAGCCGCTCTCTATGCCAACAGCTTTGTTGAATGGCAGTGGAAAAACGCTCTTCCCAGCATCCTGTTTACCCAGGTTTTCCTGTTGATGCTGGCACTGTTTTGGGGTGCTGTGGGGCGCTTTCTGCGCGAGGAGGCCAATTTCCTCGGGCACTATAATTTAATCCTGCTGGCCACCCTGGTCTACAGTGCCATTGACTGGCTTCTCGGGGTTATTGGCTATAACTTCAGCGCAGGATTTTTTATCGATGCAGTTGCGCCGCTGGCTAACCTGGTACTTGTGGCAGTTTTACTTTCGGCAAACTTTGCCCTGGCAACCAATATGCTGGCCCGCCAGCGCTGGATTACCTCAGTGGGTTTTGTGCTTTTAATCCTGGTTGTCAGTGTCGCCAACCAGCTGCAGGAGTGGGGCGAGTTCTCTCCCTATCCGGAGTACTTCTCTGCACTGGAGTTGCCGGCCCTACAGATTGGCGGTGGCGAATCTGTGGATGAGTTTATAGACGGGCTCGACGATCTGTTTGCAAAGGCAGACCAGCTGGCAGAGGAAAAATAGCCGAGACTAAATGATGGTTAACCGGGTTTGACCAATTGGGGTTAAACTCAGCAAATAAACAAACAGCTACAAAAAAATAAAAACAGGGGAAGCTCTTGGAATCATTTATCAGTTACCTGAACAGCATAATCTGGAGTTCAGCACTTATCTATCTCTGCCTAGGCACAGGACTCTACTTTTCACTGCGTACCAAATTTTTACAGGTTAGGCACTTTGGCCATATGATAAAAATCATGGCTGAGGGGCGCAGTTCTGATGCTGGTGTCTCCTCATTCCAGGCACTGACTATGTCGCTCTCCGGCCGTGTTGGTACAGGTAATATTGCCGGCGTCGCCACCGCAATCGCCATCGGTGGCCCGGGCGCGATATTTTGGATGTGGACCGTCGCCTTTGTCGGTGCATCGACCGCCTATATCGAAGCGACCCTTGCGCAGATCTACAAAGAGAAAGATGACAACGGGAACTATCGTGGTGGCCCGGCCTACTATATTGAAAAATCCATGGGTCAAAAGTGGTATGCATGGACCTTTGCTGTAGCTACCGTTGTGGCTATGGGCTTCTGTCTGCCGGGTATTCAGGCCAACAGTATTGCCGCCGCGATGGAGAACGCCTGGACTATCCCTGTTGAATATACTGCAGCTGGTCTGGCCTTTGGCCTGCTGTTAATTGTGGTTGGTGGTGTAAAGCGTATCGCCCATTTTGCCCAGGTGGCAGTGCCGTTAATGGCGGCAGGTTATATTGCTATCTCCTTTGCGGTGGTATTTGCCAATCTCGAGATGGTGCCAACTGTGGTAAAGCTGATTATCAATAGCGCCTTTGGTCTCGATGCCGGTTATGGTGCGATTATCGGTATGGCCGTGCAGTGGGGTGTAAAGCGCGGTGTCTACTCCAACGAAGCCGGACAGGGCAGTGGCCCCCATCCTGCGGCTGCCGCGGAGGTTTCCCATCCTGCCAAGCAGGGGCTTGTGCAGGCATTCTCGGTCTATGTGGATACGCTGTTAATCTGCTCGGCAACGGCCTTTATGATTTTATTAACCGGTCTCTACAATGTTGAGAGCGGTGACGGTGGTTATCTCTACCAGGGACTGGCAGGTGTTGAGGCCGGGCCGGGTTATGTGCAGGCCGCCTTCGATACTATTTTGCCTGGCTTTGGCAGCAGCATCCTGGCGATTGCACTGCTGTTTTTCGCCTTTACCACCATCGTCGCCTATTACTACATTGCCGAAACCAATGTTATGTATATCAACCGCAAGGTTCATCGCCCCTGGCTGGCCAACCTGCTTAAAGTGCTGGTGGTTACCTCGGTGATTTACGGTGGCGTTAAAAGTGCCGATATAGCCTGGGCACTGGGTGATGTCGGGGTAGGAATAATGGCCTGGTTAAATATCGTGGCGATTATTATTTTACAGCGACCTGCACTGCTGGCCCTTAAGGATTATGAAACGCAGATTAATTCCGGTGTGGATCCGGTATTTGATCCCCAGGCGCTGGGAATAGAGAAAGCAGACTTCTGGATTAACAGGTAGTTGTTTTTAAACCGGCCAGCCGCCGAGCTCTTTCCACCTGTTGATAATTTTGCAGTAGAGCTCAGCGGTTTTCACCGTATCGTAGAGCGCACTGTGGGCATCGCGATTATCAAAATCCATTCCCGCCGCCTGGCAGGCCTTGGCTAATACTGTCTGCCCATAGGCCAGTCCAGCCAGTGTCGAGGTATCAAAGCAGGAGAACGGGTGAAATGGGTTGCGTTTAATCTGGTTGCGATTTACCGCCGCATTGACAAAGCCGAGATCGAAATGGGCATTGTGGGCAACCATCACCGCGCGGGTGCAGCCAGTGCCGCTAACTTCCTGGCGAATAGGGCGGAAGATATCTCTTAAGGCTTCACCCTCTTCCTCCGGCATACGCTCCGGGTCATAGAGATCGATACCGGTAAACTCCAGCGCCGCCTGGTCGACATTGGCGCCGGGGAAAGGGTCGATATTTTTACTGTAGGTCTCTTTAATCTGCAGGTTGCCCTGATAATCCATCTCCAGGATTACTGCTGCGATTTCCAGTA
>JBMYPM010000170.1:0-3281 GCA_049600275.1 Porticoccaceae bacterium
GATTAAATTGTTTTTAACAAACGACTTATAAAAGATCGCGATCGCGGTTAGCTGCAATTCGCAAACGCAACGCGTTCAATTTAATAAAGCCCTCCGCATCAGCCTGGTTGTAAGCGCCGCCATCATCGTCAAAGGTGGCGATATTGGCATCAAACAGACTGTCAGTGGCTGACTTGCGGCCGACAACGCTAACACTGCCCTTGTAGAGCTTAACGCGCACTTCACCGTTCACCACATCCTGGCTCTGGTCGATAGCTGCCTGGAGCATCAGGCGCTCAGGCGCCCACCAGTAACCGTTGTAGATCAGCTTGGCATACTTGGGCATAAGCTCATCTTTCATATGTGCCACTTCGCGATCCAGGGTAAGTGACTCAATGGCGCGGTGCGCCTTCATCATTACCGTGCCCGCTGGTGTCTCGTAGCAGCCCCGTGACTTCATACCCACATAGCGGTTTTCAACTATATCCAGTCGTCCCACACCGTTGGCGCCGGCAACTTTATTCAGGTGTTCAATCACTGTGGCAGGTGACATAGCCACACCATCGATTGCAACAATATCGCCCTTCTCGTAGCGGATATCCATATAGGTGGCTTCGTCTGGCGCTTCCTCCGGGGAAACAGTCCAGCGCCACATTTCATCTTCAGCTTCTGACCAGGGATCTTCCAGGTTGCCGCCCTCGTAAGAGATATGCAGCAGGTTGGCATCCATTGAGAACGGCGACTTTTTACCGCGCTTCATCTCTACCGGGATACTGTGCTTCTCACAGTATTCCATTAACTTGTCGCGGGAGTTCAGGTCCCACTCACGCCACGGGGCAATTACTTTGATACCCGGCTTAAGGGCATAGGCACCCAGTTCAAAACGCACCTGGTCATTGCCTTTACCTGTGGCACCGTGGGAGATGGTGTCAGCACCGGTTTCATTGGCAATCTCGATAAGGCGCTTGGCAATCAGCGGACGGGCAATAGAAGTGCCGAGCAGATATTCACCTTCGTAGATGGTGTTGGCGCGGAACATTGGGAATACAAAATCGCGGGCGTACTCTTCACGCAGATCATCAATATAGATCTCTTTTACACCCAGCGCTTCAGCTTTGGCACGGGCCGGTTCAACCTCTTCGCCCTGGCCGATATCGGCGGTAAAAGTGACTACTTCGCAGTTATATTCCTCTTGCAGCCATTTAACAATAACTGAAGTATCCAAACCGCCTGAATAGGCTAAAACTACTTTTTTGACGTCTGACACGTTGCAAAATCCTTTACTGGAGAAAACGAGGCGCGAATTTTACCCTAACAGCGGGGGTTTTAGTATTGGTTGTGGCGAGTATTATGGAGAGTATTCGCCAGCGCAGCATCAGTGCTGTCAAAAAGCCGCTGGCCGCCGGCAAAAAAAGTCGCCAGCTCAGCTTCCGTGGGAAAGCTAAAATAGCCCGCCGGCCCCCGCTGGGGTCGCGCAGTTAAGGGCTGCCCGGCATCAATCGCGTCCACTGCCTGGAGTATCTGCTGGCAGCCACCGGCGTAAAGATTGAGGACATTAAACAGATAGGATTTATGCGCCATCAGGGGAATTGGCCCTGTCGAGATTATATCGCCGGTATCCACACCACTATCCTGGATATAGTGCAACGTTGTGCCAATCTCCCTGTCACCGTTAAGCATGGCCCTGAAGGTTGCCATCACCCCGCGATAATCGGGCAACAGGCCGGAGTGAAGATTAATCACTCCGTGACGGGGAATGGCAATAACCGCGTCGCGAATAATCAGCCCAAAGCGCAGGGAGATAATCAGCTCAGGCTCAGTGGCCTGGATTCGTGCGAGGCCTTCAGGACTGTTGACCCGGTTATCCAGGTCACTGAATCCCGCAACCCTGCAGCCAGCACTGGCGGCCAACTCATCAAAGGTTGGGCGGCCATCCCCCAACAGGTTTTTTTCAAACTCCCCCAGCTCGATAATGGGTTGCGGCAACGGGCGGTCACCGCCGACTTTTTCCGAGAGAAAAATCGACAGCCGGTGATCGGCGAACTGGTTCACCAGCTGGCTGATAGCGAACTGACTGGCCAGGTCACGGTTGGCAAGTAGCGTAATATTCATTTGCATTATTATTTATAATTCTTTGCCCCACTTTCCCATAAAAACTGTTATGAGACCAACGTTTCCGGTAGCATGCACTTTGCACCTTCACCCGGCAATTTTCGGACAAAAACTATAATGGATCAGATCACCCTTACCCTTCCCGACGACTGGCACCTGCACCTGCGTGACAATGAGACCCTGGCATCCACTGTGCCTGCGGCAACACGGGGCTTTGGCCGCGGCATTATTATGCCCAATATTGTGCCACCAGCGACCACCGTGGAACGGGTAGCAGCCTATCGCGAGCGCATCCTGGCCCAGCGTCCCGCCGGCTCGGACTGGGAACCGCTAATGGTTCTCTACCTTACGGACAATACAACGCCGCAGGAAATTCGTGCGGCCAAGGAATGCGGGTTTATCCACGGCTGCAAATACTATCCCGCCGGCGCCACCACCAACTCCGACTCCGGTGTAACCGACCTGAACAAAATCGATGCGGTACTGGCGACCATGGAAGAGGTGGGCATGATACTGCAGCTGCACGGTGAGGTGACCACAGCGGATATTGATATCTTTGATCGCGAGGCGGTCTTTATCGAGCGCCACCTGAAGGTTATTGCGGAGAAATTTCCGCGCCTGAAAATTATTTTTGAACATATCACCACAAAGCAGGCGGCGGAGTTTGTGGCCAGCGCCAGCGACAATATCGCGGCGACCATTACTCCCCAGCACTTGCTGTACAACCGCAACCATATGCTGGCGGGCGGTATTCGCCCCCATTTTTACTGCCTGCCAATCCTGAAGCGGGATATTCACCAGGTGGCTCTGATTGAAGCGGCTACCAGCGGCAGTCCGAAATTCTTTTTGGGCACGGATTCCGCGCCCCACGCCAAGAACAAAAAAGAGTCCGCCTGCGGCTGTGCCGGTTGCTTTAGCCACCATGCCGCTATCGAGCTCTATGCCCAGGCCTTTGAAGAGGCGGGCGCACTGGATAAGCTGGAGGGCTTTGCCAGTTTTTACGGTGCAGATTTTTACAGCCTGCCGCGACACACAGAGACCATTACACTGAGTCGCCAGCCCTGGGAGCTACCCGCATCGATTCCCTTTGAGGACAACCAGCTTGTTCCCCTGGGTGCAGGCACTACCCTTAACTGGAAGCTGGAACTCTAATGGAAATGCCGGAAGAACTTCTTAAGCCCTCCAAAATA